>CALBSQ010000024.1 GCA_937967325.1 uncultured Chloroflexota bacterium | reverse complement strand
GTCCGGTCGACCTGTCGGCGGCGCCTGCCATGTCAATAGCGCGCCAGCTCGCGCATCGCGGCAGCCACCTGAGCGGCAGTGGGGATGAATGCCGCCTCCAGTACCTGGCTGAACGGCATCGCCGGCACGTCCGGTCCGGTCACCCGCAGGATGGGCGCATCCAGGTACTCGAACGCGGCCTCACAGATCGTCGCCGCGATCTCTCCGGCCAGCCCACCGGTGCGCGTGTCCTCGTGGACGACCATGATCTTGCCCGATTGGCGCGCGGCAGCGAGGATGGCTTCGCGGTCGAGGGGCAGCAGCGTTCGTAAGTCCAGCACGGCAGCGCTGATGCCCTCCTGCTCAACGGCCGCGGCGGCTTCCAGGCAGGTATGGACGGCAAAGCCGTAGGTGATGGCGGTCAGATGCTCGCCCGCGCGCTTCACCTCGGCGACGCCCAGGGGTACCGCATCATGGCCGGCAGGCACGTCGCCGCGGATGCGCCGGTAGGCGGCCTTGTGCTCGAAGTACAGCACGGGGTCAGGGTCGCGGATTGCCGCCAGCAGGAGGCCGCGGGCGTCTGCCGGCGTCGACGGCACAACCACCTTGACGCCGGGCACGTGACAGTAATAGGCTTCGACGCTCTGAGAATGATAGAGGCCACCGTGGACGCCGCCGCCAAAAGGAGCGCGGACGACGATTGGACAGCCCCAAACGCCGTTGGAGCGATAGCGGATGCGCGACGCCTCATTGACGATCTGATCGAAGGCCGGGTGGATGTAGTCGGCAAACTGGATCTCCGCTACCGGCCGCAGCCCGTTCGCCGCCGCTCCAATAGCCACGCCGGCGATTCCGACTTCGGCCAATGGGGTGTCGATCACCCGCTGATCCCCAAACGCGGCTTGCAATCCCCTGGTCACGCCGAAGACACCGCCGCGCTGGCCGACATCCTCGCCCAACACGATGACCCGCTCGTCGCGGGTCATCTCGTCGAAGAGGGTGTCGCGAATGGCCTCAAGGTAGGTGCAGATCGGCATCGCGCTACTCGGCGTAGACGTGGCGGCCCAGCGTCGCGGGATCGGGCGGCGCCGCTTGCTCGGCAAAGCGCGTGGCATCGTCCACTGCCTCGGCGACCTCGCGGCGCAGCGCCTCATCGGCCGCCGAATCGAGCAGGCTCTGCTCCTCCAAGTAGCGCCGCATCCGGTCGATAGGGTCGCGACGGCGCCAGTCGTCTACCTCCTCGCGGCTCCGATAGGCTCGATCGTCGTCGTCACTGGTATGCGGTGCGAGCCGGTAGGTGCGCGCCTCGATCAGCGTCGGCCCATCGCCGGCACGGGCACGCTCGGCCGCCTCGCGCGTAGCGTGCAAGACAGCGATCGCGTCATTGCCGTCGACCGAGACGCCGGGGATGCCATAGGCGGTGGCGCGGTCCGCCACGCTGCGGACGGCCATCTGCCGGTCCACGCGCTCCGAGATGGCGTACCCGTTATTCTGGCAAAAGAAGATCACGGGGAGCCGGTGGACCGCCGCGAAATTGACCCCCTCGTGGAAATCGCCCTTGCTGGTCGCCCCTTCCCCAAAGCTCACGCAGGCCACGTCGGTCTCGCCGCGGATGTTGGCGGCGAGGGCGATGCCCGCCGCATGCGGAATCTGGGTGCCGACGCAGCTCGATCCGGTGAAGATACGGAGTCGTCGGTCGGAAAAGTGCTCCGGCATCTGGCGGCCGCCGCAGGACGGATCGTCGGCACGAGCGAACACTCCCAGCATGACCTCGCGCGGCGTCACACCGATGGCCAGCGCGGCCGCGAGGTCGCGGTAATACAGCAGAAAGAAGTCCTGGCCGCGCCGGAGGGCGGAAACCATCCCGACCTGGGCGGCCTCGTGTCCCTGGCATTGGACCACAAACGGCACTCGGCCCTGTCGGTTGAGCGCCAACATGCGTGCGTCGAGGACGCGGGAGAGCAGCATCGTACGATACATCGTCAGCGAGAGCTCCGGCTCATTCGGCTCCGGCGGACGCGCAATTAATTGAGTCGCCGGTTCCTGACGCTCCACCGCACGCCTCCCTGAACCTCGGGCGAGCTCGTTCAGTGTGCTCTTCCAGCTATAGCATACGAGACAACGGAACGGCCGTCACGAGGTTAGGAATTGTGCGGCATCCCTCTACAGCTTCGCCAGGAACTGCTGATCCCTGCCGAGAATAACCTCAACGTTGGGCACTACGTTGGCCATGACGTCGCGAGCGGACTGTTTCCCTTGCCATAGCGGCGTCAGCTCCTTGCTGAACAGATCCTCCAGCTCGGTATCGGAGACGGCACGCTGCCAGTAGGGGATGCTGGACTTGTTCGCCAGGTCGGCCAGGATGGGCATGCTCGCCGGCTGCGAGGCGGTCTGGTAGACCGTGGCAGCGACCGACTTTACCGAGGGCACCGAGGCGACCGTGTACTGGAAAGCCAGCGTCTGACCGCCCGGACCGGTCATGTACTTGTTGAACAGCCAGGCCCCGTCCGGATTCTTGCTGCCGTTGATCTGGCTGATGCCCGAGGCCTCGGCAATGATCATGTCTTTGTTTGGCCCCTTGGGCGGCGGAGCAATATCCCAGGTGAATCCGAGCTTGGCCTGGCGTTCCGCGCCAATGCTCCAGCTCCCGCCGATCTTGAGGGCGAGGTTGCCGGAATCGAAATTGATCTTCTGCTTGGTGGTGATTCCCGGCCCTAAGGCCGCCAGCGCCTTGGTGCTCAAATCGGCCGTCCACTGCAGGCCGTCGAGCGCCGCTTGGTCACCGAGCAGGCACTTGGTGATATCCGCGCTGAAGACGGAGCCGCCGTAACCCCCAACCGGAATGTCGATGCCGTAGCGCAGCGAGCCGGCGTCGAAACCGGCCTGCACGACGGTAGCCGGATCAAGCCCGGGAGCCGTCTTGCCGGCGGCGTCGATCGTGAGCTGCTGTGCCGCTTGCTGCAGCTTGCTGAAGTCCCAGGTGCTGTCGGGCATGGCGACGCCGGCCTTTTGGAACAGATCCTTGTTGACGAAGAAGACCCAGACGCCAAGGTCCAGCGGCATTGCCCACTGCTTGCCCTTCAAGAACTGCGCGTCGATGGCGATTGGGAAGTAGTCGTCCTTGTTCAACTTATCGCGTTGGAAGTACTTGGCGATATCGAGCAACAAGCCCTTGGCGGCCAGCGAGAACAGGTCGTCGTCGGACGTGAACGCCAGGTCAGGCGGCGTGCCCCCGGCCGTCTCAGCGACCAGCTTGTCCGTGTACTTGTTCGTCCATTCACTCTGAACGATCAAGTCAGGGTTGGCCTTCTGGAACTCGATGATCGCGGCCTTGAAGTAGTCCTGGTAGTTCTGGCCGGCGCGCTCCAGGAAGCGAACCGTGTTGGCGGCTTTGGCCGGCGCCGCCGAGGCGCTGGATGTCGCGCTGGATGCGGTGCTGGCGGCGGCGCTGCTGGCGCTCGCACTCGAGGTCACAGCGGTCGATACCGAAGCGCTCGCAGCAGCGGATGTTTGCGCGGCCGCGCTGGGCGCCGAAGAAGCGGTGGTGGCCGGCGTGCCGGCGGCAGCGCCGCAAGCGGTCAGAGCCAACCCGGCCGCGGCGCTCACCGCCATCACGAGAAGCGAGCGGCGCGAGCGGACATGCTCGTCGTGATCGTCACGCATGAGCGGAGGCTGGATCACAGTGATTCGCTCCTTTTCCGCAACCCCCCCAGACCAAGAGCCAGAACCGGTTTTGCTCGCCGGCAAACCTGAACTGGTGCGCCACGGTGCGCCAGGGTGCCTGTTCCGGGCTGCTAGGGCGGATTGTAGAAGCGCACCCGTGGGAGCGCAAGGCGAAGGGGTGTGCTCACGAAGTACGGGGAAGTTCCCGTCGCCGGACGCTGTAGCGTTCGGCACTGCTCCAACGATTATCATGTGAGGTAGGATGTTGGGAGCAACGTGCGTTTCTCGACGCGATCGTAGGATGTCTATGGACATACGCCATCGCCTCACCCTCATTAACTTGGTGCTGCTGCTTATGGCGGTGACCGCGTCAACCATGGTGGCCGTCTACCTTCTCCAGCAACAAGCGCGTCAGCAGGCATTGGATCTGGAGACCGAGCGCCTCAAGGGGACGGCTGCTATCGCCTGGAACGCCATCCTCAACGAAACACAGCGCGACCAATCGGCAGCCACGTATCTGGCAGCTCGCCCGACGGTCGCCAGCGCCCTGGCCAGTGAGTCGCCCGGCTCTGTCCACGATGATCTGCTCGAGCCGTACCGGCGCGTGAACGGGCTCTCGTTCATTATTCTGGTCACTACCTTGAAACGGCCGCTGATCGAGGCGTCCGGGGTCGGTACCATCCCCACGACCGATCTCGGCGTGGTGCTCAACGTCGCGCTTCCCAAGCAGCAAGACGTGTGGAGCTTCTGGGATGGCCCGAACTCGACAAGCAGTGGATTCCCCTATATCCTCGCTGCCTCGCCCGTATTGTTGGATCAACGACTCGTGGGCACGGTCGTTGTGGGCTTACGACTTGATAATGCGTACGTCAACAAGCTGTCCGCCGAACTGGCCACCTACCAGGTCGCACTGGTCAGGGGCGGGACGTTACTGGCGATTCCGCAGGACTTCACGCGCGCGCTGGCAGCCGCGCACGATAGCGCGCCCTTTCGCCCGCGCGACGTGGCTCCTCGCTCATCGGCCAGTCTGCCCGTCGGCTGGCAGATTGCCGATTGGCAGGTCGGCTCGAGTCGCTACGTCGTCGTGACGCGGCCGCTGAACTATCCGAGCAACAAGACGTTCCTTGCCATAGCCGCGCCGGGTTCGGGAACTCCCTGGGTGCCGCATGCCTTCTTCGCGCCGGTCGCGGATCGACTCGTCAAGCAGCTCGGCATGCAGCCGGGTTCGACGTTTGGCGTGGCGCTCCTGCTCACCTGGGGCGCGTCGCTGGTTGCCCTATTCGCGCTTCTGCTCGCGCTGGGCGCGCTGGGTACACGGCTTGCATTGCGCCCGATGCGGCGGCTTGCTCAGGCAGTGGAGCGCTTTCGGCAGGATCGCGGCTGGCCGATCCATCCTCCGCTACCGAGTGGGGAGATTGGCCGGCTCTACGCCGCCGTCGACTCACTCGCTAGTGACTCCTCGGGTTGGCTGAAGCGACTGGACGAACACGAGGACCGGCTCGAATCCGTACTCAATAGCATCCAAACCGGCGTGGTGCTCAGCGATACCGCCGGTCATGTTGAGCTGATGAACCCGACGGCTCGCCAATTGCTCGGGATCGACACGATGGCGACGGCGTTGACCGTGCCGGTTACCAACAACGGGCACGACCACGGACACCGGTTCGAGGCGACGAATGGTCGCGTGATTAATGCTATCTCTACCCCGGTTACCCGGCACGGGGGCGAGCCGGCGGGGCTCGTAACGGTGCTCGACGACCTCACCCGAGAGCACGAGCTGGAGCGCGTCCGGTCCGACTTCCTCAGTGTGGTCTCGCACGAGCTCCGTACACCGCTAACGGCGGTCAAGGGTTCGCTCGATCTGCTGCTCGACGGCGAGGCCGGCGTGTTGGACGGGTTGCAGCAGCGCTTCCTGCACACGGCGCGGCGCAACACCGAGCGGCTCATTGGACTGGTGAGCGATCTGCTCGACCTGAGCCGGATCGAGGCGGGTCAGGTGCGTCTCAACCTCAACCCCGCCGACGTCAGGCGGATCGTCGATGACGTTGTCGTCGGGCTGAGCACGCTCTTCGACGGCAAGCGCCAGCAGGTGAGCACAGAGCTGCCGACTCAGCCCCTGCTGGTACTGGCCGACCGACGGCGCCTCGAGCAAGTGGTCACCAACCTGCTCGGCAACGCGGCTATCTACACCCCAGATGAAGGCCGCATATCTGTGGGAGTTTGGCCGGATACCGACGCCGATGAGGCGGTGATTTCCGTGCGCGACTCGGGGCCGGGCATCACGCCGGAAGATCGGGAGCATCTGTTCGAAAAGTTCTATCGCGGTGGAAACGCGCTGACACGTCAGGATGGTGGAACCGGCCTCGGCCTGGCTATTGTCAAGTCACTGGTTGATTTGCACCATGGCACGATATCGGTGGAAAGCAATCCGGGTCAAGGCGCAACCTTTACCGTCCGAGTTCCGCTGGTAGGAGAAAACGTTGAGAATCCTGGTCGCTGACGACGATGCCGATATCACGGAGATCATCAGCTTCAGCCTGCGTCGGCACGGCTATCACGTCCTGACCGCGCGCAACGGCCAGGAAGCGCTCGATCTGGCCCAGCGCGACCGGCCCGACGTGGTGATCCTCGACGTGATGATGCCCCGTGTCGATGGCTTTGAGGTGTGCCGCCGGCTCCGGCTCTCGACGCGCGTGCCCATTATCATGCTGACGGCCAAGGACGATGAAAACGACAAGGTCTATGGGCTCGACGTCGGCGCGGACGACTATCTCACCAAGCCCTTCAGCCATAAGGAGCTGCTGGCCCGCATACGCGCCGTGGTACGGCGAACGCAGGGCGACAGCGAGTCCACCACGCCGCCGGTACTGAAAGTGGGGACGCTGATCATCGATGCCAGTCGCCACGAGGTCACGCGGAACGGCATACGTGTCGACCTCACACCCACAGAGTTTCAGCTCATGCGCTGCCTCATGGTGAATCAGGATCGCGTTGTCAGCCACGACGCGCTGTTGAGTTATGCCTGGGGCGCGAACTTCGACGGGGAGACCGAGATGTTGAAAGTACATATCCGCCACTTGCGCGAAAAGCTGGAACGCGACCCCAGCGCTCCGGCGCTGATCGTCACGGTCCGAGGCGTGGGTTATCGGCTGGTCGCTTCCGCGGCGGAGCGCTGACATGGCGGTTGACGTTGCTGCTCCGATCACGACCGCGGAGTTTGTTCGTCGCTTCCACGACAACGTGTCCCGCGTCATCGTGGGCAAGCGCGACGTCGTCGACCAGGTGCTGGTCGCGCTCATCGTAGAAGGGCACGTGTTGTTCGAGGACGTGCCCGGCGTAGGCAAGACCATGCTGGCGCGAGCGGTGGCGACCACGCTCGGCGCCGCCTTCAAGCGCATCCAGTGTACGCCCGATCTGCTGCCCAGCGACGTGACCGGCGTGTCGGTGTTCAATCAGGCGTCCGGAACGTTTGAGTTCCGCCCCGGCCCAGTCTTCGTCAACGTGCTGCTGGCCGACGAGATCAACCGCGCCACGCCCCGCACGCAATCGGCGTTGCTGGAATCCATGGGTGAGCGCCAGATTACGGCGGACGGCGAGACTCGTCAGTTGCCGCGCCCGTTTCTGGTGCTGGCGACCCAGAACCCGATCGAATACGAGGGAACCTTCCCCCTCCCCGAGGCCCAGCTCGACCGGTTTCTGCTGCGCTTGCAGATGGGCTATCCGTCGCTCGACGACGAGCGCCAGATGATCGAGAACTTGCGCCACGAGCATCCGATCAACAGCCTGGAGCCGGCCACGGACCTGGCGGAGCTTACCGCGTTGCAGCGGGCCGCTCAGGACGTTCACGTCGACCCGTCGGTGCGCGACTACATCCTGCGCCTGGTCACGGCGACGCGGCAGCACAGCGACCTCGCCTTGGGCGTGAGTCCCCGCGGCACGCTGGCCCTCTATAAGGCGGCACAGGC
>CALBSQ010000023.1 GCA_937967325.1 uncultured Chloroflexota bacterium | reverse complement strand
TGCGCCACTTGCGGACATGCGATGCCCAAATGGCTACGCTTCAACGTCCTGCTGGACCAGTGGTATGAAGCAAAGAAGTGGCGCAAGGACATCGTTCGCCCCGATGCCATGTTCGTGCTGGAGATGCTTTGGACCGCTAACGGGATGGGGAAACGGATCTACGAAGCAACGTCTCCCAAGGACACGCCGTACTCGATCTTCGTGTACACGGTCACGCGAGCGATCGCTCGGGGCGTTGACGAGGGTTGGGTCGAGATTATCGAGCCGGCCTACCCGCTGGCCAACGACCCGGTGTACCGCCTGAAGTTCACCGATCCGGATCGCCTGCCGGACGAGATCGCGAAGCTCTACCCTGACGTCGACATGGATGAAGAGATCGTCGCGCCAGCGGAAGCGGTCGGCGCGGCCAGCGACGCTCCCTAACGGACAAAAAGACGGGGCTCGGGATTTGACACCCGAGCCCCGCATGTTCGCCGGCGATTCGCCTCAAAAGCTACGCGAGCTTTCTCCCTAACGGCCCGGCCGATCGGCCTTCAAAAGTGGCCGTGTTCTCTCCAAGCACGAGGCGCTACCCGGCAGCAGGACATCGCCCTGGCCGATCCGGCACAGGGCCTACGCGTCCACCTGCCAGACTCCGAGGGAGGCCTGCGGTTCCTTCAGTGGGTACATACCTTCGCCCCCTTGTCTAGGTTTGAGGTGATCCGTGTGACTTCTGGAACCGTCCACACAATGGTAGCGTACCACGCCATGGTATAGTCGTCAAGGGCAATCGGGGCCACAGGGTGTGGCGCAGCGCGTAACGGGGAGTATTGTTCAGCATGCTGAAGGTCATCCAGTGGTTCCTCATGTTTGTTGGCGCGGGCACGGTGCTGAGCGTGGCCGCGGCCATTGGTTACCTGGTGGTGGACGACTTCATGGTGCGTCGTCGCCAGAAGGAGCTCGAAGCATCGGAGGCGAAGCAGTCGTCCTCTGCCTCGACCGCTCCAGCAAGTTAAGCGCTGTGCTCACCGGCGGAGGGCTGGGATCGCGAGCGCGGCCCAACCCTCCGCTCTAGCGCTCCTCCCAAAGGCCTGGACGTGTGCTCCCGCTCCTCGGAATGTTGAGGCCAACGTGACGCCTGATCCACCACATGGTTACTTTGGTTTGCCCGATGCCACACACTGGGGCGCCTGGCGGTATACTGGCACAGTAGTGGCCGCATAGGAGTTATGCGCCACGCCGGTGCTCCCACGACCGGCGGCTTGCCCGGTCGGCAAAAGTGTCCGAGCACAAGGAATTGATTGAATCCTCGCCTTGCGGCACGCGCGTTGATGATGTTGGATAGCCTGTCAATCGAGTAACCCATCGGAGCGCGTTATGCATGGCTTCAGCGTGCGTACGTGGAGGCGCCCGCCCTGGCCGCGTCGAGCGTCACCGGGACGCGCCCCGTAGAACGAGAAAGTGCCAAGCATGCAGTCCGATGAAATCACACCCGCCTCTGATATCGGAATGGTGACGCCGGAGGGCGCCGCCGAGCCGGCTGGGTCGCTCGTCGCTCCACGACGACGAAGCCGCGGTCGGCGCCATGTGGCTACGGAAGCTCCCCACGGCGACCCGGAACCGTTCGTCGCAGCTAGTCCGGCAAATACCGTCAGCGAATTCGCGCCCGCCTCGTCTCACCTGCAGTCGCCGTCGCGGCCCGCCGTTCCCGACGGTGACCGGGCGCGGCCTGATGAGCCAGGTATCCAATCTTTGAACGATACGCCGGCCGCGCCGACTCCGGACGCTCCTGAGGAGCATGCGGAGAGCGAGCAGGCCAGCCGCGGACGCCGGAGACGTCCGCGCCGGTCCGGCCCGCTGGACGTTGACAGCACCGGCGCGCAGGAAGGCGCGGCGGCAGACGGCGCGGCGCGGGAACGAGAGCAGCAGGTGGCCGATCATCAAGGGGTCGACGACATCCACCTGGAGACGATCGTGGGCGAGGCAAGTGACGAACGTCAGCAAGCGTTCGGCGCGCAGCGCCACACAGGAGCCTCGATTCGGCTCCAGGACGGGCAGGAGCCCGTACCTGAGGGCGGATTCTCGCCGGCGCGCGACGCACGGGCCAGTGATCGCGGAGCTCGGCACGATAGCCGCGGCCGGCGCGATTGGCGCGAGCAGACCGACGGGCGTGACGTTCGTGACGGCCAACGCTTCACGCCTCGCGACCGGCAGCAGCCCGGTCGCGACCGTGGGTTTTCCAATCAACGCGACAGCCGCTTCGGCGCGCCACCTGGACACCCGGGCACGCGTGAGGGGCAGCCACATCGGGACCAGCAGCGAGAAAACGGCTCGTACCGTGATGCGGGCGGCTACCGCGATGGCAGCGTGCGTGAACCCCAGGGCCGCGAGCGGCGCGACGAACGCCTTGAGGCGACACCTCAGGCCCAACAACGAGATCGGCACGTCGACGCCGCTCCGGTGCGCCCCGTGGAGGTAGTGACTCGCGGCTACGTCATCTCGGTCGATCAGAATCAGAGCCAATGGCAACTGCGAGTCCAGGGGCATCTCCCCAGCCCCAATGATGCCATGATCCCGGGCAGCGTGGTCCGAGCCAATGGCTTGCGCGTGGGCGACGAGATCGTCGGCCTGGTGCGAGCCGCCGCGCCGGGCCGGCGCTTTGGTGAGCTGCTTGACGTGCAAAGTATCAACGGCATTTCGTTGGAGCAGATCGGGCAGCGTCCTCGCTTCGACGACCTCACGCCGATCTACCCCGACCGGCACATGCGGCTGGAGCGACCGGAGTCGGTGACTGCGCGGCTCATAGATCTCATCTCGCCCATCGGCTTTGGGCAGCGCGCCTTGATCGTCTCACCGCCGAAGGCGGGCAAGACGACGATCCTGAAGGAGATCGGACGCAGCATCAACGTCAATTACCCCGAAGTCAAGCTCATCGTCTGCCTGGTCGGGGAGCGGCCCGAGGAGGTCACCGACCTTGCCAAGAGCCTGGAGGCCGAGCTGATCAGCTCCACCTTCGACGAGGCCATCGCCCACCACACGGAGTTGGCCGAGATCACCGCCGAGCGTGCCCGTCGCCTGGTCGAATCGGGCTTTGACGTCGTGATCCTGCTCGATTCCATCACCCGGCTGGCCCGAGCCTACAACCTGGCGGCCCCGGGCGACAGCCGCAGCCTCTCCGGCGGGATGGCGACGTCCGCGCTCTATCCCCCGAAGCGTTTCTTCGGCGCCGCGCGCGCCTTCCAGGAGGGGGGCAGCTTGACGGTTATCGCCACCTGCCTTGTGGACACGAATAGCCGCCTGGACGACGTGATCTACGAGGAACTCAAAGGCACCGGCAATATGGAGCTCGTGCTGGATCGCCGTCTGGCGGAGGAGCGGGTCTTTCCGGCCATCGACATCGTCAAGTCCAGCACACGGCGCGAGGAGCTGTTGCTGCAGCCAAACGAGCTGACCGCGGTTATGCGCGTGCGGCGCGCCATGGCTATGGCCGGCGATCTGGTCGGCAGCACGCGGAATATCATCCAGCAGATGGAGCGCACGCGCACCAACGCCGAGTTCCTGGCGTCCTTGCTCAGCCAGAGCGCCGGTCGATAGTCGGCGTCACCGGCTCCGTCGCGGTGCTGCTCAAGCTCGTTGCCCTGGTGCTACCTCTCGGGCTGGATACGTTTGCCGTCGCGGCGGCGCTCGGTCTGGCCGGCCTTCCCCAGCGGGAACGCCTACGCGTCAGCTCGCTATTCACCGCCTTCGAGATGGGCATGCCGCTGATCGGCCTGCTCATCGGCGGGTTGGTTGGTCGAGCACTGGGCAACGCCGCCGACTACGTGGCGATTGCCGCGCTGCTCGGCTTGGGGGGTTACATGCTCTGGCCTCGGGACGAGGACGCGGAGGAAGGGAAGCTGGAGCTGCTCGCGCGCACCAAGGGCCTAGCCGTCCTGGGCCTGGGGTTGAGCATCAGCCTCGATGAGCTCGCCATCGGCTTCACGCTCGGCCTGCTGCAACTGCCCGCGGTCCTGGTGCTAGTACTCATCGGCCTGCAAGCCTTCGTAGTCGCTCAGCTCGGCATGCGCCTCGGATCACGCGTCGGCGAAGCATGGCGAGAAGGAGCAGAGCGCCTCGCCGGCCTTGTCCTGGCGATCCTGGCTATCTTCCTCCTGATCGAGAAAGTCACCGGGCGGGGGTGACG
>CALBSQ010000022.1 GCA_937967325.1 uncultured Chloroflexota bacterium | reverse complement strand
TCAAGGGCGAGGTCAAGGACGTCCTCCTCCTCGACGTCACCCCCCTCACCCTGGGCGTCGAGACGCTGGGCGGCGTCATGACGCCGATGATCCCGCGCAACACCACCATCCCGACGCGCAAGACCGAGACCTACACTACCGCTGCCGACAGCCAGCCAAGCGTGGAGATCCACGTGGCCCAGGGCGAGCGCCCTATGGCCAACGAGAACAAGACGCTCGGTCGGTTCCACCTGGAAGGCATCGCGCCAGCCCCACGGGGGGTGCCGCAAGTCGAGGTGACATTCGACATCGACGCGAACGGCATACTCAATGTGACCGCGCGCGACAAGGGCACCGGCAAGCAGCAGAATATTACGATCACGGCATCCAGCGGCCTCTCCAAGGACGAGGTCGCGCGGATGGTGCGGGAAGCGGAGCAGCATGCCGACGAGGACCGCCAGCGGCGGGAGGAGATTGAGGCGCGCAACGGGGCGGATTCTCTGGCCTATCAAGCAGAGAAGAATCTCCGCGACTACGGCGACAAGATCCCGGCCGAGCTTCGCAGCGAGATCGAAGGCAAGATCGCCGCGGTGCGCTCGACGCTCCAGGGGACGGATGCCGCGCAGATGCGCAGCGCCACCGAGGAGTTGAACCAATCTCTGCAGAAGATCGGACCACACATCTATCAGGGCGCTGAGACGACCGCCGACGGAGTCCCCACGCCGGGGGAGCCGGACGGCCAGCAGCGCCCGAGCGACAGCGGAACGGTCGAGGGCGAGTTCCGCGAGGTGTAGGGCACGCGCCCAGTAGAGGGCGGCCGCCGGCGATCGCCGGCGGCCGCCCCTTCTTGTTTCTTATGTTGTGGTGGCGGCCCCTCACCCCCGGCCCCTCTCCCGCGTGCGAGGCTGTTGGTCATAGGAGGGATTGGGCTGGTGCGGGGAGCAGGGCGTATAGCAATACGCCCCTACCAGATGCCGGTGGTCCTGGTAGGGGCGTATTGCTATACGCCCTGCTCTCGCCGTCGGCGCGGTGTCCACGAATGGCCAACAGCCTCGCGGGCGGGGGAGAGGTGGCGAGGCCGGAGTGAGGGCCCGCCACCACATTCGCCAGTAGCGTGCTGCCTACCCGGACCGTTGCCGAACTCAATCTGGACCGTTGGTGATAGTGGAGTCGAACGCCGGCCGTTGCAGGTCCGCCACGACGCCGCACGCTAGATCGGACCAGCCCCTTGGACACACGTTACTCCCGAGTCTTGGTCGCCATTGCAGCGCTTGCCCTACTCGCCAGCTCCCGGCCTGCGGTCGCCGCGACCGGGGTAACGGCGCGCAAGGTTCCCGGCGATGCCCGCCTCGGAGCGGACGAGTCATACGTCAACCCGGATGTCGCCTGGACGTTAGGGGCGCGCTGGGAACGCGTGGTATTCCAATGGTCCCAGATTCAGCCAGGCGGTCAGTCATCGTGGGTAGACCCTGCGGAGCCATCGATGGCGCAGTTACAAGCTGACCGGGCGCGCGGGGTCGACGTCGTCGGCCTGCTGATCAATACGCCCGGTTGGGCGCAAGCGCAACCGTCGCAGGGCGTACACTCGCCGCCAGCCGGGTTGTCGCTCGCCTTCGACGATCCCGGCAACAACTGGGGGCAGTTCTGCGCGTCGATGGCCAAGCGGTACGCCGGCGTCGTGTCCAGTTGGATTATCTGGAACGAGCCGGATGTGTGGGACCCCACGAGTCCGTTTTTCACCTGGTCTGGAGACGCTGCCAGCTATTACCAGCTCCTGAAAGTGGCGAGCCAAGCCATCAAGGCAGTCGCACCCGAGGATCAGATCGTCGTGGCGGGCACCACGTTCTACTGGGACGCCAACGCCAACCATCCCCAATTCGTCGGGCAGGTACTCGACGCCGCGGCGATGGATCCGACGGCCGCGGCGCACCACGACTATTTCGACGCGGTCGCCGCTCACGTGTACACGACCGCTACCAATGCCTATTGGGTGCCCCGAACATTCGGCACGCTCCTGGCAAAGCACGAAATGCACCAGCCGATCTGGATCGACGAGATGAACGTGGCCCCATACGACGATGCGGTGGCGCACCTCTCCGCGGGGGCGCCAAACGCCACGCTCGACCAGCAGGCGGGCTTCATGCTGCAAGCGTACGCCGAGGCGCGAGCGGCCGGCGTGGCGCGCATCGGGGTATACAAGCTGCAAGATGTAGGGCTGCAAGACGGTGCGCCCTTCGGCCTGGTCCGCGACGACGGCAGTCTCCGGCCGGCCTACGCCGCGTTGCAGACGGCGGTTGCCGAGCTCGCCTCAATGCCGGACGCGATCATGCGAACAGGACAACACCACGTCGCGGTCGCCTTTCCTGCCGGGTCAAGGCTGATCACCGTGGTATGGAACAGCGGTCCCTCCCCATACACGCTGCAGCTCTGCGCCCTGGGCGCCACTGCCAGAGTGGTAGATATGTTCGGCAACGCCCAGCCCATCACGGCGACGGGCGCAGCACCCGGCTACTTCCAGGTGCCGTTGCCGCCGTCAGCGGCGCACGGCATGTTCAACGGGCGGGATCTGTACTACATCGGCGGTGCTCCCCGCATCGTCGAAGAGGACGACGTCTCGCCAAGCGCAACCTGTGCATCTGCCGTAGCGCGCGATGGCCGCTACTTTGCCCAAACGGGCTATCGCGTCGAGAGCGACGCGTTTTGGAGCTATTTCCAGGCGCGCGGCGGTGTCACGACTTTTGGCTACCCGATCTCGCGCACCTTCCGACTGCTCGGGTTCACGACGCAACTCTTCCAGCGACAGGCCATGCAGCTGGCGCCGGACGGCAGCGTCCGGCTGCTCAACTTGTTGGATGCCGGTCTGTTACCCTACACCCACTTCAACGGGAGCGCGTTTCCGGCGGCCGACTCGACGCTGCAAGCGGCAGCGCCGAGTCCAGCCGACCCCAATTACGCCGCCGCGATCATTCCATTTGTGCAGTCGCAGGCGCCGGACCTCTGGCAGCGACAGAGCGTCCGCTTCTTCCAAACATTTCAGGGCGCCGTCCGCCTCGACCAGGCCTTTCCTCACGGCGGCGGATCGAGCGGTCTGCTGCCCTTGCTCAACCTGGAAGTGTGGGGACTCCCTACCTCGCGCCCGGCGCTTGATCCTTCGAACCACAACTTTATCTATCAACGATTCCAACGCGGCGTCATGCATTTCGACTCAGCTTGCACATGTACGCAGGGGATCTTATTTGGCGACTACTTGAAGGAGATTATCACCAATCAAGGCTTGCCGCCGGATGTGACGAACGAGGCGTTGAACAGTCCCCTGTTTCGCCAATATGACCCTGATAGCGCCGGATGGCTGCAGCGGCCTGAGCAGTTGCTCCACACGGACCTTACCTACGCGTTTGAGCGTGGCTAGGGAGCTGATGGGCGTTTCCTTGCCATGGGCGTTCAGGTCCTTCGGTGGTACTTCGGGGGTGATGGGCCGGTGAATGCCGGAGGCTTGCCGTACAATCTATATGATAGGCTTCTAGATGGGCCGCCAGCGGAGACTTTGAACGTGCGCGATCTGCGGCAATGGATCACCGCGGCATTTCGTAAAGCGTATGCGCAGCGCCATCCTGGTCGCGTCCTACCATATCTCTGGACGCTCGTCGCCACATTCGCGGTCTATGGTTTTCTTCAAGTCCTCCAGGATGGCCCCGGCATCGTGGCCCCGGAGTCGATCTATCTCTTGCTGATTCTGGCGGTCTCGTTGGGCTGGGGACTGCGCCTCGGACTGTTTGCCTCGGTGCTGTCGGTCGCGGCGGAGCACCTTACCGCGCTGCCGTCGCTGGCAGCCCTGGGCGTTCGCCTTCCCAACGCCATCACCAACCTGCTGGTGTACGTAGTGCTCGCCTTCGCCGTCGGGATGCTCGCCTCCTTCAACCGGGCCGAGCGACTCCGGTCTGAGCGTTCCGCCGAACAGGAGCGGGAGGCATCGGAGTACCAACGCCGCATGGTCGGGATCCTGGCGCACGATTTGAAGGCGCCGTTGACCGGCGCTCGCGGCTACCTCGAGCTCGGACGCCGTTACGCTCAACAGGGCCAGCCGCAACGGGCCGACGCCGCGCTGTCGACCAGCCTGGAGCAAGTTGACCGATTGACCTCAATGATCACGGATCTGGTCGAGGCCAGCCGGATTGAGCAAGCGCCATTGGCAATGGAATCCATTTCCGTCGGCCCCTTGCTCCGCAAGTGTATTCGGGCCTTCGCCAGCGACCCCAGGCACATGGTGACCGCCGATATGCTGGCCGCTCAGGATGTCGGCGTCTGGGCGGACTCCATCGCGCTGACCCGTATCCTGGATAATCTGCTCTCCAACGCGGTGAAGTACTCTCCCGAGGGCGGGCCAGTCGAAATCGGGGTCGCTGAAGTTGCCGGCCAGTCGGACGATACCCGCGTCCTGATCAGTGTTGCCGATCGCGGATTGGGCATCCCGGTTGAGGAACGGGAGCGCATCTTTGCGCCGTACTATCGTGGCCGAAACAAGCGCTTCGCCTCGGGCACGGGGGTCGGCTTGTACGTGTGCCGCGAACTGGCACTCAAGATGGGCGGTTCACTGACCTTTGAGCCTCGCCCGGACGGTGGCAGCATGTTCCGACTGGAGCTCGGGGGTAGCGCCCCACTGGAGCACCTAGACTCCACCTCCGACGAGCTAGCCCTGCAGGAGGTGGTCGAGCCGTCGGTTGCCCCGATGGGAAGCCGCGCCGGTGGATAGCTCGACAGCCGGCAATGGGAGGCTGGCGGTGATGCACCTTCACTGCCGTCGCGCCGGTCCGACCGGGAAGGACAAGGCCCAGTGGTAAGCCGCGCGGCGGTCTATGTGCATGCCATTCTCATGTTGAGCGAGCGCTCAGACACCGTGGCGCGCCTCCTGAGCCACGGCCCCGAGGACCCGGTGCTCCTGACTGAGCAAACCGACCTCGCTCGCGCAGTCCGCGTCTTTCGCGATCGACTCCGACGAACCGAGAACCTCGACCGGGTGAGGGCGCGTCCGGGATAGAAGAGCATCCGACGAGTCCGGGCGACCTCCCCGTTGTCATCCTGAGCGCAGCGCCGATTGCCCGGCCAGGGGTCCTTCGCTGCGCTCAGGATGACACTGCGAAATCACGTCGACTTGGTGGACGCACCAGCGAGTACGAGCCGGGACAACACGGTTCCAGTCGCGCTCCTACCCAAGTAACGTCTTTAGCGTGGTTCTGCTGCGGATAGCGTGGGCTAGCGGAAGCACGTCCTGATCTGGGCGCAGCAATCTGGCGTCTTGCTCGACGACCAGCCAGCCGGAGTAGCCTGCCGCACGCAGCGCCAGCAACATCGCGCTGAGATTCACCGTCCCCGCGCCGAGCGGCACGAATATGCCGTTAGCTACGGCATCGGCAAAACTCCACCTGTTCCGGCGGGCGGCCTCCAGAACACCAGCATCGACGTCTTTGAGATGGACGTGCCGCACCCGCCGGCTATGCCGCTCCGTCAGAGCCACTGGATCGACGCCGGCATAGATCAGGTGGCCAGTGTCGACGCACAAGCCAAGCACGTGAGCGTCGGTTGCTTCCAGCAGCCGTTCTGTCTCTTGTTCAGTTTCCACGTAGGTCCCGACGTGCGGATGGAAGGCCGTTACCAGCCCAAAGTCCCGCGCGGTCGCCGCGATTTCCTGCGCGGAGGCGCTGAAGCGTTTCCAGTCGTCGTCACCGAATTTCGGGGTCGTCTCGGCGTTGACCTGGCCGGCCATGTCGCGGCGCCTCTCATCGCCGGCCTCCGCAAGCACAAGCACTTCGGCGCCAAGGTCGCGAAGGCGCGCAGCGACCCCCAAGGCAAAGCGTCGTTGCTCCTCGATCCGCGCCGAGTCGTGCAGGGTGACCGGACAGAAGCCGCCGATCAAGCTAAGCCCACGCCTCCTCAGCTCGGAACGCATAAGCGTCACGTCGTCTGGTAGGTATCCCCAGGGGCCGAGCTCCGTGCCCGCATACCGCGCCGCGGCCATCTCGCCCAGGACACGGCTGACCGGCAGCTCCTGCCCCCACCCCGGCAGCTCGCAGATGCCCCAAGAGATCGGAGCCGTACCAATGCGGGGGTTAGGGATTAGG
>CALBSQ010000021.1 GCA_937967325.1 uncultured Chloroflexota bacterium | reverse complement strand
GCAGATCCGGGTTTGGTCGTGCCGGGAGACCTCACCACCTGACCTCCTCTCCGGCGCGGCGAGGAGGAACGCCAACGGAAGGATAGGCGCGAACTTTGCAACGGAAGCATAGCCGGTTGCCGAGAGCCATCGCAGCCCAGACAGGGGTCGAGCTGCGCCTGACCTTCCGCCGCGGCGAGAGCCTGTTGATCACGCTGATCGTGCCGGTGTTACTGCTGGTCTTCTTCGCCTCACTCGAGATCGTGCCGGCGCAATCGGGCCGTCCGGTCGACTTCCTGCTGCCGGGCATGCTGGCGCTGGCGCTGATGTCGACCGGCATGGTGAGCCTCGGCATTGCCACGGCCTATGAGCGCTACTACGGCGTGCTGAAGCTGCTCGGCGGCTCGCCGCTGCCGCGCGCCGCCTTGATCGCGGCTAAGGCATTTTCGGTTCTGGCGCTGGAGGTGCTGCAGATTGCGCTGCTGCTCATCGTGGCCGCCGTGGGCTACGGCTGGCGACCGGCCGGCAACGTCGGTGAGGTGGTGTTGGCGTTGTTGCTCGGCACGGCCGCCTTCACCGGCCTCGGCCTGGCGATGGCAGGCGCCTTGCGCGCGGAGATGACGCTGGCGGGCGCCAACGCGCTCTACTTGCTGTTCCTCTTGTTGGGCGACGTGGTGCTGCCGCTGAGCCATCTGCCGCGGCCCCTCCAGATCTTGGCGCAGGCGCTGCCGGCGGTCCCCTTGACCGACGCCTTGCGCAGCGCGATGTTGGGAGCCGCCGGGGGAGCATACTGGCCGAATGTGGCGGAAGAAGCCGTCTGGGCCGTGGCGCTGATCGCCGTGGCCGCCTTCACCTTCCGCTGGGAGTGAGGCGCCAGCATGGGCTACGCGGCGGGGGAGGAAGGCGGCGAGCACTCTCGCCCGGACCGGCGCACTATCGCGAGACGTATCCTTGACGCCACCGACAACAACTGGTGACAATCGCCTCGGCGATGAGCTAAGCAGGCACTGACTTGGCTCGCAGAACCGCTGGTTTCCAAGTGGGGATGGTCAGCGCATGGCTAATGGCAAGCGTGCATCGTCGAGCACGCTCGAGGATTCAGAGGGTAACGTCCCCAAAGCGAGAGAGCTGCTTTGGGTAACACTTCAGGCGCTCGTTAGCAACGGCGGCTCCGGCTCCATTCAAGAGATCGAGGCCAAGGTGACGGAGTTGGGAGGCTTCACCAGATATCAGCAGAGCGTCCTGCACAAAGGAGGGCCACAGACGGAGCTGTCCTACGAGCAGGCTTGGGCACGCACGTTACTCAAGGCCGCTGGGGCCGTAGATAACAACCTTGGGAGGGGTGTCTGGGCAATTACCGAGGCTGGCCGGCTGCTACAGGAGTCGGACATGCCGGCGACGATGCTGAAGGCGCGGAGTGGCTTCCAGGCTCGATCTCAGGTGGGGGCGGCTGGCCAGCGACGAGATGTCGAACCGTCACCGGATGTTCCCTCCTCGCTCGACGATTGGCATGACCGGCTGTTAGGCGCCCTAATGGCAATGCCTGCCGCTTCCTTCGAACGCCTCAGTCAGCGGCTCCTTCGAGAGTCTGGCTTCCTCAGCGTACAGGTGACCGGACGAACCGGCGACGGTGGCATTGACGGACTCGGCGTACTCCGGATTAACTTGCTCAGCTTCCCCGTACTCTTTCAGTGCAAGCGGTACCGAGGCAGCGTCGGAGCGGCCACCGTCAGAGACTTCCGAGGGGCGATGATGGGAAGGACCGACAAGGGGATCATTATCACGACTGGAAGCTTCACCCAGGAGGCGCAACGAGAGGCGACCCGTGACGGTGCGCCGCCAATTGATTTGATAGATGGTCCGCAGCTTTGCGAATTACTGAAGGAGCTAAGGCTGGGGGTGACCACCAGGCAAGTTGAAGAAGTCCGGATTGAAAACGACTGGTTCAGGAGCATCTAACCTACTACACAGGGGCCCGTCACGCGAACAACGGTCAGAAGTGCAGGTCGCTAATCCTGGTCCGCGCTGGCAACGTCAATGGCCAGCTCGTCCACCCGTCGCAGGTGCAGGTCGTGCCCTACAGTGGCCCGGAAGTGGAACGGGAAGTCGTCAGCGTTCTCTGTGCCCTCCTGGGCGCTCCCACCGCCAAAGGTGACCTCGACGACGCCGCGACCGGCAATGTCGCTGCCGTCCTTGGTGACGGTGATTGCGTCGATGTCCAGATAGGTCACCCGATCAATCCTTACCTCGCCGGCAAAGGTCGTGAGTGCCCGCGGTGGATAGTCGCGTAGGTAGATAAGAAGCTCTCGCTTAAGTCCCGGCACTGTGATGCTCCGCTCGCGTTGACCAGGGAGCGCGTCGAGGGCGGTGACCTCAAGGGCAATCCGCTCGCCGTTCTTGCGTGCGGAGAGGTCATAGCCGTGACCATTGGCGCGATCCCCGCGCTCGATCGTATAGCCTCGCTGCTGAAGCTCGGCGGCGAGCTGATCGATCCGTTCTGCCTCGACGTATCGAATGGCCGCGTTCATCGTACTTCCTGTGCAATAGGGCCGAAGGAGATCATCTAGGATATTGGATTCCGCTCAGGCCCGCCGCGAGGAACGCGCTGCCATATCCCACGACGTGCGCTGAGGGGGAGAGGGCGTGCCGGAGCAACCGAGCTGCGGTGCAAGGATTCGAACCTCGGTTACCTGATCCAGAGTCAGGCGTCTTACCGCTAGACCACACCGCACTGCTGTTTACCCTAAAACACTACCATGGCGAGTGCCGCCGGGCAATGTGCGACGCAACGGTGTTGGTGTCCGCGAGGGCCGTGATTATCGCGCTGGTGGCGCGGCGCGCCCTTCGCGAAGCCCCGTCCGCGCCGCGACCACGGCCTTGGTAATCTCCGCTCCTAGCTCGCCGTCGGGCACGTCTTGGAAGGCCGCCCGCATTTGATCGACAACCTCAAAGCGCGCTGCCCGCTCCCGCTCGTAGCGGTCGAGGCGCTCCAGGTACTGGGTGGCGACGATCGCGGCCACCGGAATGCCGCTCTTCTCCACAACTCGCGTCTCCTTGCGGAACACCTGATTGAGCAACCGGCTATATTGTTGGCGTGCCTCCGAGGCTTTCATCGTCTGCGTCATAGGTTCCCGTGCCGGCATCGCGTTACCTTCCTTCTCGGCATAGTTTATACGAAATAGCACAGGGTTGTCAGAGGAGCAATCAGGGACATCTAGTCAGGCCGAGCTGTTCGAGGCAAGCAACCGTCTCCTGGTACAATTGCTGTAGCGAGGAGGTGGAGTGCCGAGTGGGGCGTATCCTGACGGTGCTGGCGCATCCGGACGATGCCGAGATCTGGTCCGGCGGCGCCATCGCCCAGCAGGTGGCGGCCGGTGGAGAGGCGCTGATCTGCGCCTTGGTTGGCGACCTGCAGTCCCCGCGGGCGCGGGAGGCTGGTGAGGGAGCGGCGGTGCTGGGGGCGCGCGTCACCCTCCTCGGTCAGGAGGACCGGCGGGTGCGCGCGAGCGATGAGGTGATCCAGGCAATCTCGGACCTCCTGATGGACTTCCGCCCCACGGTGGTGATCACCCATTGGGAACAGGATTCCCATCCCGACCACGCCGCCACGAACGAGGCGACGCGGGCCGCTGTTGTGGCGTCCGCCGGGCTGAGCCGGACCCTCGACCTCGTGCTGGCCTGCGACACCTACCTGGGAGCTGGGCGCGACGGGTTGTTCACACCGGATCTCTACGTGGACGTGACCGACGTTTGGGAGCAGAAGCTGGAGGCCATCCGCCAGCACGCCAGCCAGGACCCCGACAACTACGTCGAGACAATCGAGCGCCAATGCTGGTTGCATGGCGCCCGTGCGAAGGTACGTTATGCTGAAGGATATCGACGCATCCCCTTGTACGGGAGGCTGGGTGGGGCAGTACGTCAACTGGGGCGGCCCTGACGTCATTCAGTGGAGAGACGACCGTCCAATGATCAAGCGCGTGGCGATGTTGAGTGTCCACACCTGCCCCCTGGCAGATCTGGGTGGCCGCGACACCGGTGGCATGAACGTCTACGTCCGCGAGCTCTCGCGGGAGCTGACGCGGCGGGGCGTCGCCGTGGACGTGTTCACGCGGCAACGCTTCGCCGGCGGCCCGCGTGTCGTCGCCGATGGACCGCGCGTCCGCGTCGTCCACCTGGACGCCGGGCCGCCGGGGCCGATGGGGAAAGAGACGATTTACGAGCATCTGCCGGAGTTTGCCGCTCGCGTCGAGGCGTTCCGCGCCGCGGAGGACATTTGTTACGACCGCATCCACGCCCACTACTGGCTGTCGGGTCTGGTAGGGATCGAATTGCGCGGCCGCTGGCGCGTACCGAGCCTGGTAATGTTCCACACGCTGGCTCGCGTGAAGAATCTGCACCTCGGCGACGGAGAAACACCGGATAGCGAGCTGCGCGCCCACGGCGAGCAGCGGGCCATGGACGCTGCCGACTGCATCGTGGTCGCCAACACCGCCGAGCGCGATCACATCCAGGCGCAATACCGCGTCAACGTAGGCAAGCTGGCGATGGCGCCCCTGGGTGTGGATACCCACCTGTTCTATCCGCGCGATCGTGCCCAGGCTCGTGCCGCGCTGGGCTGGCGGGATGAGCTGGTGGTATTCAGTGTGGGACGCATCGAGCCCCTGAAAGGCATGGACACGCTTGTCCGCGCGGCCGGCCTGCTGGTGAAAGAGCGCCCGGACTGGCAGCATCGGTTGCGCGTCTACATCGGCGGCGGCCAGATCGACGACGACGATCCCGCCAGTGGCGCCGAGGTTGCCAAGCTGCGCGCGCTGATCCGGTCACTCGGGTTAGAGGAGCAGATCCACTTGCTCGGCGCGGTCGACCAACAGGAGCTGCCCGACTACTATTCGGCTGCCGATGCCGTGGTCGTGCCGTCGCACTACGAATCGTTCGGCCTGGTCGCGGTCGAGGCCATGGCCTGCGGCACGCCGGTGGTCGCATCGCGCGTCGGCGGCCTCAGCCTCTCTGTCAAGGACGGCGAGACCGGCTTCCTCGTCCCGGCGCGCGACGACGCCGCCTTCGCCGACCGCGTCGGCCGCCTCCTGGAGTCGCCGGACCTGGTCGCTCGCATGGGACGTGCCGCGGCAATGGCAGGCAAGCACTACAGTTGGAAGTCGGTCGCCGACCGCATCGTCACCATCTACGACCATCTGGGTCCCGTGTGCCCGCGGCCGTCCCCGCAGGCGGAGCATCGTGCCTACGCGACAACCTGTGGGTGCTCGTGAACCTCTCCCCCTACCCCTCCCCTGGAAAGGGAGGGGAGCCTCCACGGCGCGGTTGGTTGCACATCTGGGCCGCATCGGCTATGCCTGCCAAACGAGCCAGCGATCGTCCCCGTTCAAGCTCCTCTCCCTTTCCAGGGGAGGGGTAGGGGGAGAGGTTCCCTTGCGTCTGGATGTTCTCGTCACCCAACGCGGCCTGGCCGAGAGCCGTGAACGGGCACAGGCGCTCATTATGTCCGGTAGCGTTATGATCGCCGGGCGGCGCGTCGACAAGCCGGGCGCTTCAGTGCCGGAGGATGCTGTTGTCGAGGTCAGCGGCCCGGCTCTGCCCTACGTCGGCCGCGGCGGGCTCAAGCTGGCGCATGCCCTGGATGCGTTTCGCATCGATGTGACCGGTGTGATCGCGGTGGATGTCGGCGCTTCGACCGGGGGCTTTACCGATTGCCTACTGCAGCGTGGGGCGAGCCGGGTGTACGCGGTGGACGTTGGCCGCGGGCAGCTCCATTTGCGGCTGCGGTCGGACCCGCGCGTGGTGACGATGGAGGGAGTGAACGCCCGGTACTTGACGGCGCTGCCGGAAGCGCCGGCGCTGGCCACGTTTGACGTGTCGTTCATCTCGCTGTTGAAGGTGGTTCCGGCCTTGGCGCCGCTGCTGACCCGTCCTGGGACGATCATCGCGTTGATCAAGCCGCAGTTCGAGGCAGGGCCGAAGCTGGTGGGAAAAGGCGGGGTGGTACGCCGCCCGGAAGTTCGTCGTGACGTCGTTCGTGAGGTGCTGAATGGCCTGGCCATGCACGATGTCGCGGCGCACGGCCTGGCGGCGTCTCCCGTGCGCGGCGCGGCCGGCAACGTCGAATTCCTGGCCTATGCTACACTGGGGGCGACCACGGACCCACCGGATGTGGAGGCGTTGATCGCGTCCGTGGACTGGACCTGAGCGGCCGTCGACTGGACGAGAGATCATGAAGCAGCCGGCGATCGAGCGCGTCGGGATCCTGTATCAGACCAAGCAGGATGCGCCTGTGGCCCTGGCGGCCGAGATCGCTCGCTACCTCTCCACCATCGCCGTGCAAGCCTTCGAAGTCCCCCTGGGCAGCGAGCAGGAGCTGCTTTGTCAGGATATTCACCTGCTGGTGACGCTGGGCGGCGACGGCAGCCTCTTGCGCGCGGCGCGCTGCGCCGCGGAGCAGGCTGTCCCGGTGTTCGGCATCAACTTTGGCCGGCTCGGCTTCCTCACCGAGTGTCAGCCCGACCAGTGGCAACCGGCGCTGGATCGCGTGCTGGCCGGCCACTATCGCCGCGAGCGCCGGGCGTTGCTGAGCGTGCGCGTCGACCTGGACGGGGCAAGGGGGCCGGAGTACCTGGCGGTCAACGACGTGGCCATGACCCGTGGCGACCGCCCGCGAGCTATCCGCGCCCGATTGCACGTCGACGGGGCGGAGATGGGCGAGATCGTGGCCGACGGCATCGTCTGCTCCACCGCGACCGGGTCGACGGGGTACAACCTCTCCAACGGCGGCCCCATCTTGCCGCCCGAATATCGTGGCTACGTTGTCACCGCCGTGGCGCCACACCTTTCCTGGATCAAGCCGCTGGTGCTGGAGGCCGATACGGAGCTTGTGCTGAGCGCGACCGGCAGCGGGGGGGTGCTCCTCACCGTGGATAGCCAGGTCGACGTACCCATCCATCCCGATCAGCACATCCACGTCCGGTCGTCGGCGGCCAGCGCCGTGTTCGCGCGCACGCGGTCGGGGCCGGCATTCTACGAGAGCCTGCGGACGCGCTTGCAGTTCCGTCAGTAGGTGCGATGCTCGACGAGCTCGACATCCGGAACTTTGCTATCATCGACCATCTGCGTGTCCGCTTTGGCCAGGGGCTTACGGTCCTCACCGGAGAGACCGGCGCCGGCAAGTCGATCATCATCGATGCCCTGGGCGTCTTGCTCGGCGGGCGCGCCGGCGCCGACCTGATCCGCGAGGGAGCGACGCAGGCCCGTGTGGAGGGCGTCTTTCTCCTGCCGGAAGACCCGGCGCTGGCACAAGTGCTCGCCGACCACGGTGTCGAGAGCGACGACGGTACGGTCATCCTGGCGCGCGAGCTGGCGCGCAGCGGGCGGGGTAGCGCCCGGATCAACGGTCGCGCCGTGCCGCTGTCGCTGCTGCAAACCCTCGGTGGCCGCCTGGTCGACATTCAGGGGCAGACCGAGCATCTGGCCCTGCTCCGTGCCGCCGATCAGTTGGAGATCCTCGACCGTTACGCCGGGCTGGGCGACGAGCGGGCGGGCATGGCGACCTTGGTGCGACGCCTGCGGGCAGTTCGCGCCGCGCTGGCCCAGCTTGCCACGGACGAGCGCGAGGCGGCGAGGCGGCTTGATCTGCTACGGTTCCAGGTGGAGGAGATCGACCGCGCTACCCTGACTGCCGGCGAAGACGAAACGCTGGAAGCCCAAATTCGCGTTCTGGCCGGCGCGGAGAAGCTGCGCGAGGTCGCGGCGCAGCTCTCCACCGTGTTGGGCGGCGGTGACGCGGAGGTCGCCTCCGCGGAGGATGCGCTCGGCGCGGCGGCTCGCCTCGCCGCGGACCTGGCACGAGTCGACCCCGCCCAGGCCGAGCTGGAGAGTCGCGTTGCCGCGTTGCTCGGCGAGGTCCAGGATTTGGCCAGGGAGACGCGGCAGTATTCGGATGGGATCGAGGACGATCCGGAGCGGCTGGCCGCGGCCCAGGAGCGACTCGAGCGGATCCGTACGCTGAAGCGCAAGTACGGGGCGACCATAGAGGAGATGCTCGCCTTCCGTGATCAGGCCGCCGCCGAGGCGTCCGCCATCGAGCACAGCGACGAGCGGCGCGCTGCGCTCCAGACCGAGGAGGGCGAGATTGCAGCCGGCGCTGGGCAGGCGGCCGGCGAGCTGAGCGGGTGGCGACACGAAGCGGCCACGGCGCTGGCGGAGCACGTACAACACGAGCTGGCAGGCCTGAACATGCGCGGCGCGCGCTTCCAGGTGCGGCTCCAGCGTGAGCCGGACGCGCATGGGCTCGTCGTGCCGGGGGGAGAGGTTCGTTACGCCTTCGACCTGACGGGCGTGGATCGGGTGGAGTTCCTCGTGGCGCCAAACGTCGGCGAGCCGCCAAAGCCGGTAGCCAAAATCGCCTCCGGGGGGGAAACGTCACGGATCATGTTGGCATTGAAGTCGGCGCTATCGGCGGCGGACGAGACCGCCACGCTGATCTTCGATGAAGTGGACGTGGGTGTGGGCGGTCGAAGCGGCCAAGTTATCGGCGAGAAGCTGTGGGGGCTGGCGGCGCACCATCAGGTGATCTGCATTACCCATTTGCCGCAGGTCGCCGTGTTTGGTGACAGTCATCTCAAGATCAGCAAGCTCGTCAGTGACGGCCGCACTGCCACGGCGGTCGAGGAGCTCGACGAGTCCGATCGGGTGGACGAGGTTGCCCAGATGGTCGGTGGGCTAGTCGTGACGGCGACGACAAAGCAAGCTGCCTGCGATCTCCTGGACCGCGCTCAAGGCTGGAAAGAGCGGGAGCGCGCCCGTGTATGAGCCGATCTGGGACGAATGTCCGGCGTATGCGCCGAAGTCGCTGTACGCGGCACTTCCCGCGCTGCCAAAGTTGTTGGTACACCTCGCCGCGCTGCGCGCACCCTCCGCTTTCCGCTGCCCCACCGCTGATGAGATCCAAGCCTACCTGGAGGCGCCCCTGACTGCCTCGCTGCCCCGGTGTCACCTTCCTGGGCTGCGCGAGGCGGCTGAGCGGCTGGCGCTCGCCGTGCAGCGCAGAGAGCGGGTGGGCATTCACGGCGACTATGACGTTGACGGCGTGACGTCCACGGCGCTGCTGGCGAGCTGGCTGCGTGAATTGGGGGTTGATGTCGAGGTCGTCCTGCCACACCGGGAGCTCGATGGGTACGGCCTGGGCGCCGCCGCGCTGCGCCGCCTGTCCGAAACCGGCTGCCGTTTGGTGCTGGCCATTGACTGCGGTATCACGGCGGTCATGGAAGCGGCGCTGGCCCGTTCACTAGGGATCGAGCTGATCATCCTCGATCACCACGAGCCGGCGGAAGCGCTGCCCGAGGCGCTCGTGGTAGTCGACCCCAAGCTGCCGGGCGGGGACCCGGGTGACTGCTGCCTCGCCGCGGTCGGGCTGGCCTACCGCCTTTGCGAAACGATGGTCGCGGCTGGCGCCGGCAATATCCAGCGGCTGGAAGCGCTGCTGGATCTGGTGGCGCTGGGAACCATTGCTGACGTGGCTCCGCTCACCGGCCAGAATCGGCTGCTGGTCAGTCGTGGCCTTCGCGTGTTGCGAA
Organism: uncultured Chloroflexota bacterium; assembly: GCA_937967325.1. Classification (GTDB taxonomy): domain Bacteria; phylum Chloroflexota; class UBA4733; order UBA4733; family UBA4733; genus UBA4733. The sequence goes on along the minus strand of CALBSQ010000021.1, from coordinate 1,781 downwards.
CGGGGGCGCGGCCTGGACTGGCGGCGCTGGCCAAGGCAGCGGGCGTGAAGCAGGAGCGCCTGACGACCGAGGATGTGGCCTTTCGCCTGGCGCCGCGGCTGAATGCCGCCGGTCGTCTCGACCATCCTTCCCTCGCCTTCGACCTGTTGATGGCGCGGGACGTTGAAGCCGTCGAGGCGCTGGCGGGCCGCCTGGAGGAGCTCAACCGGCTGCGCCAGACGCTCACGGAGTCGGCGCTGGCCGCCGCGGTGAGCCGGCTCGGGCTGGTCAATGGCGAGCCGGTCGTGCTGATTGCCACCGGCGACGACTGGCGCCCCGGCATCGTCGGCCTGGTGGCCGGCAAGCTCGCGGACCGCTACCACCGTCCGGCGATTGCCCTGACAGCGCTGGCCGGCGAGCTGCGGGGGTCCGCTCGCTCCATCGACGGTTTCGACGTTACGGCGGCCTTGCGCAACTGCGAGGATTTGCTGCTGCGCTGTGGCGGCCACGCTCGCGCTGCCGGCTTGAGCCTGGAGCCTTGGGCGCTGGAGCCGCTGCGCCTGCGGCTGCTCGAGCTGGCAGGCCGGCAGATCAGTGCAGAGCAGTTGCGCCCCCGGCACTCGCCACAGGCGCTGGTCGCCTTCCGCTCACTGACGTCCGGCGTCGTGAGGTCGTTGGAGCGGTTGGGCCCGTTCGGAGAGGGCAACCCCGAGCCGCTGGTGCAGTCCAACGACCTCGTGGTGCGCGATGTCCGGCGGATAGGACGTGACGGAGCACACGCCAGCCTGCATTTGCGTGGCGGCGGGGTCGAGTTGCGCGCGGTCTTCTTCCGCGCCGACCCACAGGCGTTGCCCGAGGCCGGCAGTCGAGTTGACGCGCTCTACGTGCCCCAGGTAAACGGATACAACGGCGACGAGCGCGTCGAGCCGCGGCTGGTGGCGTTACGGCCAGCAGCCCAGCCCGCGTAAGCCGGCGCACGACCTTCGCCCACGTTCGCCGCGGGAGTCCTCCGCTCTCCTATTGGACCAGATCGACTCCAAGCTGTCTGGCAGCTGCGCTTAGGCGGCCATCCTTGGTCGCCAGCGGTAGCGAGCGCCGTTGTGCCAGCTCAAGATACGAGGCATCGTACGCGGTGAGCTGCGTCGCTCGAGCGATGTCAAGGATGGCGCCAAGAGCCCGCTCGAGTTGGACTTCGTCCACGATGATAGGAAGCATGCGAACAATCCCCATGAAGCGTGCCGATCTGTCCGTGGGGAGGATGCGACGTCGCGCACCTACCACGACCGCGTTGGCTACTTCCAGCGGCCAGATTGCTGGTACATGGGCAGCGTCACCAAGGAGCAGATCCAGCACGCGGTCCGTATACGGCGTCGCCTGGTCCTCGAAGCACCATGCCATCGAAACGGAGTTGTCCAGGACGAATGCCATCAGAACCGCCGGCCCTCCTCGATGAGATCTCGGATGGTGGTGTCGCCCAACTTGATTCCCTTGCGCAGCTCACGAATCCCCGCGATCGCTTCCGCGACGGTCATTTGCGGCTTGTTCGGCGCCGGGGTGAGCACGGCTACGGGCACGCCATGCTTGGTAATAGTAATCTTCTCGCCCTTGGCAACCTCATCCAGCAAGCTGGAGAGATGCGTCTTCGCCTCATATGCGCCAACGGTCCGCATGAGTAACTCCTCAACATCCAGTCTGGTCTGAAACTAGTTTAGCCGAAAGTGCGGCGACAATCCAGGCGCGATGCGATCGGAAGTGCGCCACACGTTTTCGCGCCGGCCAGTTGGTCCGAGGCGGTAGGATAG
>CALBSQ010000020.1 GCA_937967325.1 uncultured Chloroflexota bacterium | reverse complement strand
TTCGTGGCGCCGGTGGTCGCCGCCATGGCGCTGAGGCTCGCGGCCTGAGCACCGTATTGGTATCACGCTCGACCCGGCCACCAGCGGACCGGCTCGACGACGACGCGAGCGCCGGCGCGCCAGGCCAGTAATTTCGCCTCCGATCTCTCGGAGAAGCCGGCCTCGCCGGGGTGGAACGTGAGCACGTGACCTTGTGGCGGCCGTTGCCGGACCTGACCGACCCTCCGAACAGCGCCATCGGAGCGCAGCCAGGTGCCTTCCAGGTGAGCGCCGATGTCGTCCCTGTCGCGGAAGGGCGGGTAGAGCGTCGTGCGCGTCGTGATCGTCTCGCCGTCCGTCCGCTCGACCACCAGGCGCCCGGCAATGGCCGGTCGATCCAGCGTCAGCTGCACCGAATCGCTGCTAGCTCGCGACGCGGAGAGGATCAACGCTTGCTGGCGACTGACATCGACGCTGAGTATGCAGCCTTCGAGCTTGAGGGGACCGACTACCTCCGCTCCTTTGTCTGGCCGAACGATCAGCTGTCGGCCCTCCTGATCCGTTTCTGTCACGATGCCGTGCCACGGCGCCGGCGACTGCAAAGACAGGCCGGGTGCGCGGAGGCTAGTCCCGCACAGGAAGGCGCCGGTTGGCAGACCTTCGGGATCGTAGCGCAGAACTGCCAGATGGCCATCCAGTCGCATGCCGTCGACTTCGAGTGGCGTGCCGGGCACCGCGATGAGCACGACGTCGCTGCCCGCGGCGTGGTCCACCTTCAGGGCGAGCTGCCCTGGCACTGTCTCACCGTCTCGCCGTGTCACTCGCCCGATCAGAGCCTGGCCGGCCAGCGGCTCCAGTACAGTGGCGAACAGGGAATCGAGCGGGGCGGGGCCTTCGCGGCGCAGGATGAGGTGGCGGAGCCGCTCGGGGTTGCCCGGCCGGCGCGGCACGTCGCCCCAGGCCAGGAAGGCAGTCTGCATCGCGGTAGGCATGACATGGATGCACAGTCCGCCCGCATCGTCTCCAAAGGTGAGGCGCCAAGGCTGCGCCGCCGCGGTGGCGGTGCGGACGCCGTAGAGGAAGCTGTCGCCGCAGCCGTCGTAGCTGTCGTAGGCGCGCTTGCGGTCGGGCTGCTCCAGTTCGGGATCGTCCCAAAGGAAGCCAACCGGCACGTCCGGACCGGCCAGTGTGCCGGGCTGCTCCTCCCCAAACGCCAGCCCGTCCGCAACGCTGGGCAGGTCCGGACCGTGCAGGCGGTAATCATGGCGCGCTCCGCCGCGGATGCGGAACAGATCCACGGCGTAGGCCGGCAGCTGCTCGCCATCGCCGACCAGGAGCAGCGTCCGCTCGTAGCGATCCAGCGAGGGGTAGGCCGGCGCGTCTGCTGTCGCTGCCTGGAGCCAGGGCGAGCGAGCGAGCAGCAAGAGCCGACCGCCGTTCTGACTCTGCTGCTGCCGGCCGTCGACGGCGACGACGCAGTGGCTGCCGGTGTTGCGGTCCCAGGCGCGGGCCGTCTTGTCCTCGGCGGCGAACTGCGGGTAGCCAAGGTCGGGGATCAGCGTGCGCCCGGCGCCGAAGAACTCGACGTTCAGCCGGTCAGCATGGGCGTGGCCGGCGTTGGCGCGGCCGTAGTGCAGCGTCAGCGCCGTGGCCGTGTCGCCCCGGCCGGAGCGAAGGATCGCCAGCCCGTAATCGGTCAACACGTCGCTGGCGGGAGTTATGTCCACCGGCGCTGGCGCCGCCGCCGGAGCGGCGAACAGGTCGTCGACGTGTTGGAGGGCGGCTCCCACCGAGTCTGGCCGCAGCCCGCTAGGCGCGCTAGCATCGATCGCCGCTACCGCGCGATAGGCCCCAGGGCTCACTTCGACCACTGCTGGAGCAGCCGCACCGCCAGAGTCGCCGATGGCCGGCGTCCAGCGGTCCAGGCAGACGAGACGGCGGGGCCAGCTCACCAGCGTGGAGAGGCGCGGAAGCAACGACTGGAGCGCATCGCCGCGACCATCGCCGGCTAACTGCTGCAAGCGTCGCATTGGCTCGAGCAGCAGCGGCAGCAGGTTGCTGGGGATCGAGCAGTACCCCGGGGCCGTCTCGTAGCTCAGCCCTTCCGCGCTGAACAGGTTGTCGAGCACGCTGACGAGGCCCTCGTACTGGAAGCCGTCCAGGCCAGACCAGCCGTGGAGTACGTTGCGGACGGTGACAGCCGCCCCCGCTGGGTCGCCCAGCGCCAGCGCCAGGAAGATGGCGGCCTGCTGATGCATCCCATAGTTGCCGAGGATGCGCCGTTGCGGGATTGCCGCCAGCGCTTCTCGCAGCAGATTGTTCTCCACTAGGTGGACGGTGTCCGGGCCGAGATCCCTATCGTCCTCGACGGCCAGCGCCACTGCATCCCAGGCCTCGGCGAGGTCGCGAGCGACGCCAGTCTCCCAGATGGCGTTGACAATCTTGCCGGTGTAGCTGGGGAGAAACTCTGTGGCGTAGCGCGACTGCCGGTTGTGGTCCATTCGCGGATAGTCGCCGGCGATCTGCTCCAGCAGCACGCCGGCTTTGTGGGCGAAGCGCGGCTCACCGGTGAGCAGGTAGGCGCGCCCGAGCGCCAGCGTGGCCGGGATGAGGTGGTTCATCCACAGCCAGTGGCAGTAGTAGGCCACAAACCAGTGGCGATGGGATCCCTCCGGTGGTGTCCAGCCCCAGCCGTCGTCGGCATAGGGGCCGGTAAGCAGGCTGCGATCCTGCATGCCGCCGGCCAGGAAGGCGCCGAAGTCGTTGCTGGGGTAGGTCTCGCCGCCAACCGGACAGACCAACTTCCAGGGCGCCGTGAAGGGGTCGAAGCGCCAGGAGTAGTTGCCGTGGTCGAACAGCGCGCGACCATGGACCGGGCAGCCGTCGAAGGAGGTGTTGAAGGCGCGCGGCACCTCCGTGGGTGGCGCCATGGCACGCAAGCGGTCGTCGTCCAAGGCAGCCCAGCGCTCCGCCAGTGTCAGCGTCTCCTGAGCCACCCGCCTCGCCTGCTCGGAGGTCTGCAGCAGGCGCCGCGCCGTGGCAATCTGGGTTTCAGTACGGAGCAGGGGTGGATGCGCCGTCACCGGCTCGCCCCCAGCGCGCTCAGCAGGTCATCGACGTCGAACACGAAGCCGAACGCCAGCGCCACCCGCCAGAGGGCGATTTCCTTGCACAGCTCCGCACGTGCCGTCTCCTTGTTCTCCACGGCCGTGACGGCCTGGCGGATGGCCGAGCAGAGCAGGCCGTGCCGCTGCATCTCGGCCATCCCTCCCGGCGAGAGCAGCAGGCACCAGTTGATGGCGAAGCCGGCGTAGATGAGGTGGTTCACCCCGGCCGTTTTGCACAAGGCAAAAAGCTGATTGGATGTCGCGGCGATCCCCTCCGCCCCCAACGGCCGAGCCTCCGGCAGGAAGTCCGTGACGGCGACGCCGCGCGCGACGTCCGGCTGATTGTGCACGCCGGTGAACACGTGGCTGGCGCGGAACCGGTCGAGCTCCTCCCGCACCGGGTCGCGCGGCACTCTCTCAGGGGACGTTGGCTCCGGACCAGCCAGCTCGATGGCCCGGCGGTAGCCCGGGTACTGCTGGAAGTAGCTGCCGCCTCCCACAACGTGGAAGAGCGGGAGCGGAGAGGCTCGGACGGCGGCCAGCAATCGGGGGAATACCGTCCTGCTGATCTCGTAGGCGCGCGGGATATATTCGACGGCGCGATGCCAGCCCGGGAATTCCTCGCGAGTGCCGCAGCCATAGGCGTGCATAACCACGACGGCGGTGCGCTCAGGAGCAAGCGGGACCTCGGCCCGCTTCCAGCCGCCGTAGCCTTCGCCGGGTACGTCGAGGCTATAGTCGGCGTCGAACTGCTGGTAGTAGTTGGCGGGCACGGTAATAGCTGCCATGACGCGGCCCCTACCACGCTAGCTCGGCCGGCACGTCTGCGACACGCTGCCAGAAGGGGAAGCCCCAGCGCTCGATGCGCTGCCAGCCGTCCCCTCGCTTGCTCGTGTCGCCGGCCAGCGAACCCTCTACGTCGAGAACCAGCACGGTCGCGCCGTAGATCGTGGACGCGCTCTCCGCGTGCAAGGTTCCGTCGCGCACGGACAGTCGCGTGCCCCGCCGGGCGCGCTCCCAGCGGCCGATGCGGTCGCTCGTCCACCATTGCATGCCCTGACCGTGGGCGAAGCTGATGGCGTGGGCCATGGCGTCCGCAACGCCGGGCTTGGCGACGTGGCCGGGGTGGAACAGGAAGTGGGCGATGCCGCCGCGGTCGCGGGTGCGCAGGATGAGCGGCTCGGCCAGCTCCGGCGGCGCGGCGACGATGAGATCCTGGGCGAACAGGTTGATCTCCAGTACGTCCAGCACGCGCGAGTCGTGAGCGGCATTCTCGATGGGGAACCAGGGGTGGGAGCCGCCGAACAGGAAGCCGCAGTTGCCGCGCTTGCTGGGACCTTTGCATTGGTCGACGGTGATGCCCTCTTTCTCCATCCAGCGCCATGCCTCCGTCCAGCCCTCCCAGCGCAGGTAGTGGTTCTTGTTGGACGTGATCTTGTCCAGAGGCAGCACGCCGCGCAGCCAGCGGAGCTGCTCGACGAAGGATGCCTCCGAGAAGGTGCTGTCGGGGTAGCTCTGGGAGTGGGCGTCGTAGTGCAGGCAGGCCTCGTGACCGTGCTCCACGACGGTGTCGAAGAAGCGCTGGGGGTAGGTTTCCGGGTAGCGGATGAAGCACCAGCTCGACTTGATCCCGCTGCGCTCGACCGCCTCCAGCTCCTGCCAAGCCAGGGCCTCGACGTTGCCGTCGGTATCGTGGGAGAGCAGCGCCACCGCCGGCAGGCCGTCCGGCCAGTACCAGAGCAACGGCAAGGGCTCGCCGATCTCCTGACAGAGGGAAAAGACGGTGCGCAGCAGCAGGTCGCGCCAGTCGTCGGCAACCGGCTCCAGAAAGCAGGGGTGACCCGCCACGTCGGCGCGGTCGCGCTGCCAGTCCAGCGCCATGCCGTCGTCCGTCTTGAGGATGCCGTCGTCGATGGCGGCCGTACCGTCGGGAGCGGGCGCACCGTCCTGCCGGACGGGACTGCCCTGCTGGATGCGGACGACCGTCCCGGGCAGGTCCACGGCGATCAAGGCCGCGCGTCGCGCGCGACAAAGCAGCGGCGATGTCTGTCCGCTGCTCGCGTCTTCCCAGTGGAGCAACACGCTCGCGCCGCTCGACGCGGTCACGGCCGCGCCACCCCAGCAGTGCAGCGAGCTGGTGACGCCGCGCGTAATTGCGTGCTCCCATAGCACATGCCCGTAGCCCTCGCCTAGCGACCCGGTAGCGCTGACGCCGTACAGGTCGTCCAGGCCGCTGGTCCCCGCAATGCCTAACACAGCGCCCTGGCGCGCGAACTCGGCAACGGCGTTGCGGGCATCGTTGTCCAGCGGCGCGTCGTAGGGCAGCACCAGCAGGCGATGCGACCGGAGCGAAGCCGGCAGGCCGGCGCGGTCGGTGATGTCGAAGGTGACGCCGGCGTGGGCCAGCAGCTCGCAGACGTAGGGCACGAACCAGTCGCGGCCCTCGCGAGCGGCAGCCAGGCCGTCGCGCGGCTCCAAATAGATCAGCAGACTCATCTGCTGTTCCTCCCAACGGGGGAGTATGGCACAGAGATGGCTTAGGGTCTTTTCGTCAGGTTGGCGGGGAACCGGGGCGGCAGACCGCGGTATCCCCCGTCTAGTGGACGACCAACACCGGATGGAGTGGTACCTCAAGTATTCCGACCTGCTCGGCGGGCCGGACAAGGTCACGTCGTTCACCAAGCTGTTCACCGGTAACCAGACGCCCTTCTATGCTAGCCAGATGGCCATGGAGGGGATGGGCGAGTATATCCCTATCACCATGCCCGACAATGCCCCGAACCTGAAGTACGGCGTGGCCTACCCTCCGACCGCGACCGGCGTGCCGTACGGCACCGGCCTCACCGGCGGCGGCAACCTCTTCGTCATTCCCAAGGGGGCAACGCACGTTCCCCAGTCGGTCAACTTCATCAAGTGGATGGCCGGGCCGGAGGCCGTCCTGCAGTGGAACGTCGAAGAGAACAACGTGCCACCGGTGATCTCCGTCGCGACCTCGCCGGACTTCATCAAGCAAGTGCCGTTGATGACGAAGTGGATCGACCTGCTCAAAGAGAATAAGATGTTCCCGCCGGTGATCTCGCCCGTAGTGGACTACTTCAACGATCAGCTCACGCAGGCAACGCAGCAGGTGATCTACAAGAAGGCCAGCCCGAAGGACGCCCTCACCCAGCTCGACCAGAAGGTGCAGGGGCAGCTCCAACAGTACCTGAGCTCACACAAGACGAGCTAGGAAGGCGCGCCGCACATGTCACGCCGGCAGCAGCGCGAGTTGTTCATCGGGCTGGGCTTTGTATCGCCCTGGATCATCGGCTTCTTGTGGTTCACTGCCTACCCGGTAGTGGCCTCGCTGTACTACAGCTTCACCTCCTTCCACCTGATCGGAACGCCGGTCTGGATCGGGCTGGATAACTTTCGCACGCTGTTCTTCCAGGACGATCTGTTCTGGACCGCTATAAGGAACACGGCCTACTACATGGTCGTCAGCGTGCCGCTGGATCTCGTCGTGGCGCTGTTCTTCGCGCTCCTGTTGAACGTCAAGATCGCCGGCAGGAGCTTCTTTCGGACTGCCTTCTATCTGCCGACGGTGGTGCCGACCGTGGCCTCGGCGATCCTCTGGATCATGCTGTTCAACACGGATGGCGGCATTATCAATGAGGCGCTGGGGCTCTTCCACATCTCGCCCATCCCCTGGTTGAGCAGTCCCGACTGGGCCATGCCGGCGTTGATCCTCTTGAGTGTCTGGGGCATCGGGGCCGCGGTGATCATCTTCCTTGCTGGGTTGCAGGACGTTCCTCAGGTGCTCTACGAGGCGGCGTCGCTGGACGGCGCCGGGCCGTTACGCTCGGCATTGCACGTGACCCTCCCGATGGTGTCTCCGGTGATCCTGTTCAACTTTATCCTGGGGATGATCGGCGCGGTCCAGGTCTTCACCACCCCGTTTATTATGACGGGCGGCGGTCCGCTGAACGCGACACTGATGTACTCCATCCACCTCTTCAACAACGCCTTCGTTTACTACAAGATGGGCTATGCTTCGGCCATGGCCTGGCTGATGTTCTTTGCCATCTTCTTGCTCACCTTGCTCTCCCTTCGCCTGTCGAGAAACGTCGTGCATTACTCGTAGCGCCCGATCACGTAGCGCTGTGCTGGGGACCAGCCGCCTGGAGACGGGAAAGGAAGGGCTCGTAGCCCCTCCCCGTCTCCTGATCGGGCAGTAGAGAGGGACAACTATGGCCGAAGTGGCAGTGAGCGCGCCACGACCCGCGCAAGCGACGGTGGCGCGTCGCGTCGCGAAACGACCGCTCAGCTTACTCGGCAAGACCATCGTGTTCCTGGTCGTCCTGGCCTCCTCAGTCGCCTTCGTGTTTCCCCTGTTCTGGATGATCTCCACCTCGCTGAAGCCGGAGAGTGAGGTGTTCACCGTCCCGCCGATCTGGTGGCCACACCAGATGCTGTGGGACAATTACCCCTTGTCGTTTACCTTCTTCCCGTTTTTCCTGTACCTGAAGAACACCATGACGATCACGGTGCCCTCAGTGATAGGGACGCTCGTGAGCTCGGTGTTGGTCGCCTATGGTTTCTCTCGCGTGCGCTGGCCGGGACGTGACCTGCTTTTCGTGCTGGTGCTGGCAACGCTCATGATCCCGAACTATGTGACGCTGATTCCCATCTACATCTTGTTTGCCAAGATGCATTGGATCGGAACGTTCTTGCCCCTGATCGTGCCCAACTTCTTCGGCTCGGCCTTCTTCATCTTCTTGCTGCGCCAGTTCTTCCTCCAGCAGCCACAGGATCTCATGGACGCGGCGGTGATGGATGGCGCCAGCCATCTCGGCATTCTGTCCAGAATCATGGTGCCGCTCTCGAAGCCGGCGCTGGCGGTGGTCGTGCTCTTCCAGTTCCAGAGTAGCTGGACCGACTTTTTTGGTCCACTCATCTTTCTGAACCGGCCGGAGACGTACACCCTGTCGATCGGCCTCTACAGCTTCCAGAGCCAGCACCAGACGCAATGGTCGCCGCTCATGGCGGCCAGCCTGATCGTCATCGCGCCGATGATCATCATCTTTTTCCTGGCTCAGCGCACCTTCATCGAAGGGATCACCTTCACCGGCATTCGCGCCTGACCAGCGCGGCTGATGCTCCTTTCCGAAGCAGATCCGTCGCGGGCCTGGCTGTGCCTACTCATCAGCTTGCTGCTTCGGGTATAACGAGCGTGTTGGCGTGCGCGGAGGAAGGGACGGTCGGATGCGGCGGCGCAATTTGAAGCAGGCCTTTGTGGGTGAGGGCAACCCCAACCAGGAAGGTCTCGAGGTCGAGCAGGAGTCGATGGAGGAAGTCGAGTTCCACGTCGTCGACGGACACATCGCCTTCGTCGTCCCGCCGGGCACCCACGATTCGGAGGTGTTCGAGAACAAGATCTATACGCACGCGGAGTTGGTGCTGGAGAATGGCATGCGGGTCTCGATCGGCGTTCACCAAGACACGTCTGGGGCGGAGATCCATGCGACGCCCGCCGACAAGGCAATCGAGGCGGAAGGCGATCTGTCGACGGCGAGCCAGACGACGCAAGGCGACGCGGTGTAGGGAAGGAAGGTCGGGGCGGCGACTGCGGTCTGCCGCCAGAGTCCGGCACTGCGGTGCAGCGAACGGCTCCGGCGGACGGGACGCGTCCGGTATCCGGGAACAACCTGCCACTTTGTCCCGACCGCAGTCGGGTGCTCTGGCGGCAGACCGCAGTCGCCGCCCCGGTATCACCGCCGCCAGCATCGGCGCTTTTTCCACACGGTATCGGGACTAGCTCTGCGAGAGCTCCCGCTCCTCTGCCCGCAGCCAGTGGTACTCGTCCGCCGACAGCTCAACCTTGAGGGCGCCCAGGCTGTCTTGTAGCTCGTCGGTCGCCAGCGGACCGATCAGCGCATAGGCGGCCAGGGGCTGCCGGATCAGCCACGCCAGTGCGATCTGCGTCGTGGTACATCCCTTTTCGGCTGCCATCTCCTGAGCGCGCTTGAGCCGCTCCCAGTTCCCCTCATCGTAGTACACCCGCACCATGTCGGCGTTGTCGCGCGCATCGGGAGAGAAGCGGCCCGAAAAGAACCCCCGCGCCTGCGACGACCACGACAGCAGCGGGAATTGGCGCTCCCAATACCACCGATAGGCCGCGTGGTCGACGCTCACGCAGCCCGGCCACATCGGCTCCTTGGGGACGGCCAGGCTCAAGTTCGGGCTGCCGGCCGAGAAACCTTGCAGGCCGTGAGCCGTAGCGTAGTCGTTCGCCTGCTCGATGCGCTCGGTGGTCCAGTTGGAGCCGCCGAAGGCGCGGATACGTCCGGCGGCCGCGTGTTCGTTCAGGCACTCCACAATGGGGCCGACGGGGACGGCAGGATCGTCGCGGTGGAGCAAGTAGAGGTCGATGTAGGACACCCCCAGCCGCTCCAGGCTCTCCCGGAGATCGGCGCTAATTGCCTCGGGCGTCACGCGGCGGGGGGCGGCGGAGGAGGGATGCGCTCCCTTGCCGACGACGACGATGTCGTCGCGCCGGTTACGGCGCTGCAGCCAGAGGCCGATCGTCCGCTCGCTGCGACCGCCGCCGTAGACGTGGGCGGTGTCGAGCGTGTTTCCCCCCGCGGCGGTGAAACTATCAAGCAGCGAGTACCAGTGCTCCAGGCGCTCCGCGGGCTCCGGAGCGAAGGCCATAGTGCCGAGGATAAGGCGGGACACGGGCAGCTTGATGTTCGGAATCGCTCCGTATAGCATGTGGCGCTCCAAACCAGGACGATTGACCACGAAATGGCGCGGTCAGTTGCAGGGAGCATATCGTACCCGCCGGATTGCATGCGCTGCATACCCACGGCAATGTTGAGTCGGTTGGCGGGCGTCTGGCAACAGCGGCCGGTGGCGGACCCTCACCCCCGGCCCCTCTCCCGCTCGGCGGGCGAGGGGAGCCGGGCATCCCAGACGGGCCTTTCCCCCGCTTGCGGGGGAGAACGCCCAGAGGGCGCCCGAAAGCCGGAGTGAGGGTCCGTCCCGGCATTCGCCAGCGGTAACAATGGTATTCGTGTCCACGCGCCTGCTCGAAGGAAGGACCGCCTACGATGCCTCACGCTGTCGCCGAGGAAGCCGAAGCCCTCCT
>CALBSQ010000019.1 GCA_937967325.1 uncultured Chloroflexota bacterium | reverse complement strand
AGTCGCCAGGCCATCGATCGCCAAAGGACCGGCCTTGTCCAATACACCGCTAAATCCCCTGCAACAACCGTTCCGAGGCGTCAAGGTTCGCGTTGGCGGCCACCTTCCAAGAATCGCGAAGATCCCCCTCCGGCAGCAACGGTAGGTCTTCGGTAAGGAGCTCCCGCATCTCGGCGAAGCAGGTGCGGCGCTTCGTGTCCTGCTGCTTGCCCCACAGGTCCCACCAGAGGTTGCGCAGGCAGCGTTGCCGCTCTTTCAGCCCATCCCCCAGGTCGTGCCACGCTCGGACGCATATCTCGGAACCGGAATTCAAGCCCGTAACGGTTGCCTCGCCCGGCGGCTGCCCGTGATAGCGGAGGAAGTCGTTGAGGGCGTCCAGCGGATCGAGGAGACGCCCGCGGCCTGCCGCTGTCGCCGGATCACCCCGCACGGGATCCTGAGCCGTTTCGATGAGCAAAGGCACGCCGTCGCCGTCACCCCGCTCGGGGTCGCCGAACATCCAGCGCTGACGGGGTACATTGCCGGTCGGAGCATAGTCCTGGCGTGTGAGCCAGCGCTGTTGTCTGGCCAGGTAGAAGAGCGTGAGCGTGGTTGGTCCGGGATACTCGGGGTCGGAGCCCAGCAGATGAGGGACCAGCACCGGATGCAAGGGCTGATAGCGCCGCCGATCGAATTCGATGCTCGCCGCGGCCGAGAGCTCGGGGAGCAGTTGGAACTCGGAGTTGCCGGCGCAATAGCGGACCAGCGGCGTGCCGGTATCCACGGGCTCGTTCTCGGAGTAATACTGCTGCCGGCTCTGCTCGATGTCGCGCAGGCGCGGGATCGCCGGTAGATCGTAGAGCGCGAGCAGGACAATGGACTCGCCGACGGACGAAGAAACGTGGGGCCGGCCGTTGGCATCATTACTGGTGAGACCTCGCCGCAGCGCCTCTCGCTCGTTCGGCCGGCGCGCGAGGTGCGCGTGCCCCAGCGCGGGACCGACCAACGCCTGCATGCCGGCGTCCTTCACCAGGAGCATCTGGAGAACGGGGGCTGGAACAGCATCAAATGAGGCGATCGCGGCCCCGCGCGTGCGCTGCAGCTCCACCAGATCAATCAGACGGTCCGCCAGAGACGAGAGCAGCTCTTCCTCGTCTTGGCCGGCTTCTTGACGCAGCCGGGCTTCCAGGTTCGGCGGGAGCCCAAGGCGTTGGCGCACCAACTGCCAGGCATTCTCTTGGAGCACCTCGCTGAAGTCCAGCCACAGGTTCTTGTCGTCGTCCGTCGCCTCGCTGTGCGTGATACGCGCCAGCTCACTGAGCGCGTACCGCCCGCCCTCGCCGGGCTCGCCGACGCGTAGGCTCAGCCCGTTGATCGCGCCGGCATCGCCACCGCTGATCGCTGCCATATACAGATGCTCGCGCACCAGACGAATGTGATCCTGAAGAGCGTCGGGGGTTGGTCGATCCTCGTCGCCAATCCAGACGGCTACGTCGGGCGGCTTGCTCAACGACTGCGTCGCCAGGGCGTCCGACTCGTCGCTGGCTCGGCGGCACACGGCTTGCAGGTCGCGAACCACCCTCTTGGCTTGCCCGAGCGAGCCGGGATCGGCATCCTTCGCGCCAGGAATGCCTAGGATAGGATTGAGGAACCGCTGGCAGACCAGGCCATCCTTACCCCAGAGGGCCTGCCCACAGTGCGCCAGGCGCAGCTCCTCATAGGCGCCGATCAGCGCCCGCTCCGCCTTCTCCCGGCGCTGCTCGATCGAGGGCTGCCGGCCCAGGAGCTGATACGCCAGCACAGCGGCGACGATGCCGACCAGGACACCGACCACCTTGCTGGCGGTGTCCCCTACCTCGAGGCTGGACGCTACGTACCAGACACCCAGGCCAACCAGGGCGCCGACAATCAGGGTGAGCAGCCAGCGAAGCCCCGGAGCCACTGTTTGTTCCACCGGTGGATTGATCAGCTCCTGCTTCCGCCTTGCGTATTCACTCTCGCAATGCTCAACGCCGCGAAAGCAATCGCGGCCTCCGCTGAGTGAAACCACGTCGGAGAAGGAACGCGAGAAGAGATCGCGCACGCGCTTCAGCTCACCGTGGATGGACCGCGCGCGCTCGGGCGCGCCAAGGGTTCCGAGCACGGCCTCCGCGCTGCGCCCTTCCGTGAGCATGCGCTGCACCGTTCCCAACGAGACCCAGCCATTGAAGGCCTGCCGCTCGCGATCCAGCCAACGGCGCATGGCTTCCTTACAGTTTGCAACGTCGACGACGAGCGCGGCGTCCATTGCTTGCCCCTGGGCGAGCGCCATTTGTTCCCACTTGGCCTCGTTCTCGGCGGCGAAGCCCGTGCCATGGGCAACGGCAATGGATTGGGGTTGCCGGATCGGCAGATTCACCGACTTAGCAGCCCCGGGGCCACCGGTCTCGAGGAACTCCTCCATGTGATCGGCCTGCGCCTTGTGGATCGCTGGGTCGCGTTCATCCGCCAGCACCCCCTGCCGCTCCGCGTCTAGGAAGCGACTGAGGGGGCGTCCCGCGTTGTCACGGCTGACGAATTCTCGGTACAACGTGTCCATCAGCGGGGTGTCGTCTGCCGTCCCGGCAATCTGGTCCATGGCGCGCGCGACGGCGGTGGCGGAGTACTTCTGGGCCAGCTCCAGCAGCGGGTACTCGATGCAGACGGCGCTCCAGCAGAGCTTCGCGCCCGACGATTGCGTCACATTCTGCCCACCGACGACCGTATCGATAGCCGGGTCGCTCAGAACGGCGAGAACGCGACCCACCTCATCGAAGAGCGCGTGAGAGCGTTGGTTGTGATCGATCACGCGCATGCCGGCCCAATAGATCTGCCGCACCAGCGCCGCGGACGGCTCGTAGCTGACCGTCTCGCTGCCGTCGCTGAGCAAGGGCAGAATACGCGGTCGGAAGGTCGCGCCGGGGTCGGCCTGTTCGAGCAGGAACTGCAGCTCGCGCCAGGCGGCGAAGGCGCCGGTCAGGCCCCGCGTACGCGTCACGATCGCCCCGCTGCCGGCGCCGGTACCCCAGTCGTTGTAGAAAGCCGACGGCAAGACCAGATAGAGACAGATCTCGGCGCTGATGCCTTGACCAACCTTGCTCAGGCGCTCGCGCAGCTTTAGCGCCATGGGTAGGAAGACGCCGGAGCCGGTCCCACCCGCCACGGAGGCCACGATGTTGACCCGCACCGGGTGGCCACCGGCAGCTTGCCGGCTGACCTCCTGCTCTACGTCGTCTAGAAAATGGACCGCTTGCTCGTCGTCCTTGAGATAGCGGCCGAGCGCGATGTGGCCGTGCGCCCGCAGGGTCCACAGGCCGGCGCCACCGGCCCGGTTCTCCGGCAGCAGCCTTGAAGCGGCTTTGAAAGGCGCCATTGCCGTGTCAAAAGGCGCCATCTTGATGTCGGTCTCTCTGGTACTGTCGTTCAGTTGTCGAATCGAGTCCAGGTTGTAGCGGCCCCACTCCGTGAGCGCGCTGCGCAAGTTGTCACCAAAAGCCGCTCTGGGCGTCCGGAGCTCGCGCCCCAATCGAAAGTTGCGGGTTTGCAGGTCGCGCGGGTCAGTGTCAAACACCAACATCGACGGCGGCTGGGTCTGGTACATCGTCGCACGTGCCTTTTGGAGGCCCGCGATGTACTTGCCCGTACCGCCGAGGAAGATGTTCACCACGTTGGCCATCGGGGGAATCCTTACCAGCGCGACGTGCCGCGAGCGCGGCGCGGTCCGCACCAATCGTGCGAAGTGGAGTATACAGAGTTTGACCTGCCGCGCTCGCCAACCTGGACGCGATTCGTGGATGGGCAACACAGTTCAGCGGTATGTGCCGGGGCGGCGACTGCGCCATCTACCGGCTGCTGCTCACTGACAACGATTCGAGATGAAGAACGCGTTGAAGTCGGCCTGCCCGGTCGCGGCGGGATCGAAGTCAATCCAGCCGAGGGGCTTGGTGATCGAGTTCGCCGTGAACATTGCCGGCAGGATGGCGCGAAGGTGGTCATTGACGGTGGTCGCCAGGTCGCGGCCCTGGGCGATGGTGGGCGCATGCACGAAGGTCAGGACGATGCCGGCCACCTCTCCGTTGTATGGCGCGAAGGCCTGGCGCAGCGCGTCGTCGGAGGGGATCCCGCTGTCCGACAGCTGCGTGACGCTGAAGTCCTTCTCATCTAGGGTGACCGTGGTCCGGCACGGCTGCGGGGTCGGAGTTGGGGTGGGTGTAGGCGTTGGCGTTGGGGTGGGCGTGCTGGTCGGCGTCGCTGTCGGCGTCGGCGTGCGGGTGGGAATCGGGGTCGCCGTCGCCGTCGGGGTTGCCGTGGCCGTCGCGGTGGGAGTCGATGTCGGAGTCGGTGAAACCGGCCCGCGCAGCGCTTCGACCGGGAGGCCGGGGGTCGTGACCAGGAACAGCACCATGAGGCCCAATAGCAAGTCGGCGAATAGCCAGGCGCTGAAACCGATGGGATCATACGCGCGGCGGCGACCGCGCCCATTCCTGCCGGGTCGTCGTTCCTGGTCCATCAAGAAGCCGGTCGTGGCGGATTGCCGTCAGCGCCGAAACTTGAACGTGGACGCTGAGCTGCGCTTTGCAGCCCGGCGAGCGCATCGGCCAGCGTCGCGCACTGGCCCACCAGTCTCGACGCCTCGCGCTGCAGGCTGTCGATCAAGGTGGAGATTGCCTCGGTTCCCGTTTGCGCGCTCACCCCCACACCGGTGAGCTGCTGGGCAGTGGTGAGGTGTCTGCTCAGCATGTCATTGGTCGCCGCCTGGAATTCCTGCACAAAGGCCGGCAGCGTTCGTGCCAGGTCGTCGAGGCTGATGGCCAGCCCATTCAGCGTGATGGCTTCGTCGTGCAGAGAGAGAAGCTTGCGCTCCACGGTGATGGAGGCTTCCGCGACCGTGCGTGTCATCTCCTCCTGCGCCCGGCGCTCGCCGGCAAGCCCCTGCAGAAACTCCCGCTGCGCGGTAATCAGTTGCTCGCCAACAGTGTCGCGGACGCCTTGTTCCGCGGCGAGACGATCCAGGAACGCTTGATAGGCCGCGACAAGCTCGCCGTCTCGCCGCTGCTGCGCGTCGCGCTGACGGGCCAGCTCGGTGAGGTAGGTCGCCTGTGCTTCCTGGCCCTGACGCGATCGCTCCTCTAATCTCGCCACCGCGGCCGTCGACTCCTGACTGGCCGTGGTCAAGGCGGGGACCGCCTGCCCTAACGTCGCTGCCATCGCTTGCTGCTGCGAGGCCAGGGTCGCCAACTGGTTGCTCGTTCCTCGTTCGGCCTCTACAAGCGCGACCTGGCTCGACGCGGCGCCGGCAACTGCCGCACCAAGCTGGCCGACCGCTTGCGACAGGCCGTCGGCTGAGGTCCCAGTGCCCTCCGCAGCCTGCAGCATCTGCCGCACCCCCTGTTGGATGCCGCGTAGCGCTTCCGGCATCATCGCACCCAGCTGTTCCGCCGCGGCTGTGATGGCGGCGGCAACACGCCGGAGGCCGGATGCCGCCGTGGCCACGCCGTCCAGCGCCTCCCGCAGCGAGCCGGCGAGCGTTCGCTGCTCGGCAACCACCGTTCCCATCTCTCCGCCGAGCCGGCGCCCGGCATCGAGCAGCTCGGCCTGGCCCGTCGCCATCGCCGTGACCGACCCGGACAGCAGCCGCATGGACTCCGTCAGCTCCTGGTATAGGCCGGAAAAGCGCTGCGAGGCCTCGACCATCCCGTTGGTCCCCTGGACAAGGTTCTGGGCAAAAGCCGCCAGATCGGTCAGTTGTTGGTCGCGTTGTTCAGCGAGTTTGTCGATACGCTCGCGCTCGACATCCAGTTGTTGCAAGAGACCTTGTCCGATCCGGCCGAACTCGTCCAGAAACTGGCGGGAGCGCGCACCGTCACGCCCCGCCAGGTGCAAGGCCACGTCGGCGAGCAGGCTCTCAAAGTTGCCGAGCGCCGCTTCAAGCGACCGCTCGCGAGTTAACTCCCGGCTCGTCGCCCAGGTGTGCAAGGCGAAGGTGAGGACGATTATTACGACGACCAGCATGGCGTCCACGAAGGCCATACTGCTAAACGGCAACCAGTCGAGGCGACCGTAGAAGCCGCGCTGCCAGAGCAGCAGGAAAGGCTGGGGAGCCAGGTTGGGGTTGGCGGTCAGCGTTTCCTGGTAGGCGCTAGATGCCCTGGAGATGCCAAACCACGTCCAGAGCACCGGTACCAGAATCAGCAGGTTGCGAATCAGCTCAATCCAGCGCAGCCAGTCGGTCCCCGAGCCGGCCTTTGCCTGGTCCGCGGCGATGGCGGCGGCGTCGAACATGCGACGAAGGTCGACGCCTTCCCACCCCTGTGCGCCATCGCCGCCGTCGAGCACAGCAGCCAAGTCGCGCAGCCGGCGCCGGTCGCCCTCGGAGGCATTTGGGGAGCTGTCGGCCAGCACCGTGAGGCGCTTTTGCAGCCCGACCGTATCGTCGACGCCTTCGTGCAGCGTTTCTTCGGTGACGCTCATCGCTCCGCCGGCGTCATCGCCGTCCTCCATTGAACCACCGCTTCCAGACCGGTAGAGGCCGGACCGCCTGGACGAGCTGTTGCCACTCCCGCAAGGCAGGCCCAGTCAAACGGAATAGTGACTGCTCATCCTGCAAGGCATGATCCGCCAGATTCAGCGTGGCGGTGTCCAACTGCTCGATTGCTCCTCTAACGACATCTCCCACATTGCAAGCAGGTCGGGTTCTGGACAGGCCATCGCGGATGTAGGTGACCAGTCGCGGCAACCGCCCGTCTGGATCATCAAGCGGCAGCGCGCGGAAGAGCCGGCGCAGCATGTTGCACGCGTTGCCGGCAAGCGGCGGGCCCAGCACATCCAGTGTCCGCGCCAGTTGTTCTTGGGAGAGCGATAAGGAGGCCAGAGCCCGAGCGACCGCTTCTAGGAGCTCGGCTCGCCGTTTGTCTTCGCTGTCGGCGGCCTCGGCCGGTGCGGAAGCGGCCCCCCCGGCCCCCCAATTCTGGGGGGAGCCCCGCTTGGCATGCGACGTTGCCGCCACTGCTCTCCCCCAGAATTGGGGGAGAGGTGGCGAAGCCGGAGCGGGGGCATCTTCCCCCGACCAGCCGGCGCCTCCGACAGCGTCACGACCGGTCCGGATGACCCGGGACCTCTGCCTCGTCAGTCTGACGATGGCCGTGGCGACATCAGACAGCCGTTCCGGTTTGGATGCATCCAGGCTGGCTATCGGTGAGGCGAGGAATCCGGCGACGATCTCCCAGGCCCGCAACAGGCCGGCTTGGTCGGTCGGCAAGAAGCCCAGTGCCCTCGTCCGTAGCGTGTGGAAGGTCTTCCGGGCTGGTAGCTCCGTGCAGCGGTGGGCCGACATGCGCTCCAGGTAGAGCCGCGAGAGATTGGTCGCCCCGGGCCCAATGACCGCCTTGTCGATCAATGCCGAAACAGTCCGTTCCACAAAGCTGAGCAGGTCGTCATCACTCGTGCCGGCTGCCCTCGTCATCATTGGGTCGACGGCAGCCCGAAAGAAATCGGCGTCCTGCACGTTCGCCACAAGCAAGCGCTCAACAAGAGCTTGGTACCCCAAGTACCCGGAATTACCAAGCTGGAGGACGAAAGCGGTAACGCCTTGACGATGCTCTCCTCGAGGCAGCAGCGCGAACAGCGCACGAGCAAATAATTCGCTATGCTGACTGATACCTTCGAGGGCGTTTGGCGGCAACGTGCCCGGAGGGCATTCCACAATAAGCCACTTAGCTGCTCCAACCCTCCAGCCGTCAGGTAACGACTCCGTGAGCAGCTCCGGCAGTGTCTGCCACGTCGTTCTGAGCCAAGGCTTGATCGCGTCCGGCGTCGGACGCGGTTCAGCGCGCGCCGCCACTTGCAGCACGAAGCGTTGAATCGGTACAGAGGCTGATCCAGTCACGAGGCCATTAGCGATGAGTCCAAAGCGTGCCGCGAGGTTGGCGCAACGCTCCGGATCAGAGTCTGGGGCGGCCGCGCGCGCGAGCTCATCAAGGAGACCGGCAGCGTCTGGCTCGCCGCGCTCGACGCACCAAACCACAGCCGGGCCGACCTCGCTCGCTAAAGACACTAGCGCGTCGCCAATGATAGCGGTCATCAAGGCAGCGCCCAACTCTCGGACCCGTGTCAGCGCCGGAACCAGATTGCCATGCCAGCGCGCCGGGTCGCGTACGACCTGCGCCAGCAGTTCGGTGCGAAACGCCGGCTGGGGCAGCACCATCGCTAGCATCTTCGGGTCTTCCAACAGCTCGCCGACCATCTCAGCACTGGGTCCAGCACGCCTGCCACGACAGGCGAAGGCGCGCAGTAGCTCGTCCGCGCTGGAGATGCCTACGGCGCTTACCAGATCCAAGAAGGAGCGCAGCTCCTGTGCTTCGCCACCGGACTCCCTCCTCGCCTCGGCGTGTTCCGCGTACGCCTCCGCGCCGGCGATCGTCCGCAGAGGCGCCCGGCGGCCACTGTAGCAATTGAGCGCCGGACCCTGGCGATAGCACTCCTCCGGCAGGTCCAGATGGGAGGCAGGCGCCACGATTGAGGCGTCATCTGACCAGCAGGTAGCGACGATCATCGCGGGCGATCGCAGGACGTCGCGCTCGTAGGCGCTGAAGGTGAGATCGCGTTGGAGAGTTGCCGGCAAGGCGCGCGCCAGCGCGTCGAGGAGCGCTACGGCGTTGTCTGGTGGGGCCGCAAGGTAGAGATGCTGTCCGGGCGTCAAGGAGAGCACCGCCTCGATGACGTACCGAACGTCCGCCGTGCTGGGCGAGGCCACCGGACGCCCCTCCCAACCGGTGGCGGCGCTCGAGGCATCGTCGAACTCGAGCAACGGGAGGGTCAGGTCGGACGCGGCCAGGTCCACGTCCGATCGCTGCCAGAAAGGCGCGCGCCAACAGCGGAGGCAACGGGAAAGCGTCAACGCCGCCGGGTCGCCAACTAGCGCGTGGACAAAGAAGTTGCCCGGCCTCCCGTGTCGGTCCGCGCCGATGTACGCCTTCTGCAGCAGCACGCGTTCCTCACTGGCGCCCAGCAACGCCAGCCCTATGGGCGCGCTGGCGGTGTCAGCGGCGATTCCTGGTGGCAACTCGTAGCTGAGGTACGGCTTCAAGGCGGCATAGCGGCGGCCGCGCACGTCGCGCAGACCATCCGACGCGGCCCTGGCCTGGAAACCGGGCGCGCGTTCCAGCCCATGGGTGGTCCAGGTGTACCAGAGCTGCTCAACAAGCATGGCGGCGAAACACCCTCACTAGTCCGTGCGGCCGCGGATGACGCCGGCCTTCCAGAGCAGCCAGAAGAGCGGGTCGAGACAACGGACCGGATCAACCATGGAGTAACCACCTCCGACGAAGATCGCCGGGCCTCCCGTCGCCGATACCGCATGGTAGCTCCGCTGCGCAAACTGCTGCGTCAGCGCCACCAGCTCAGGGTCGCCCAGCCGGCGAAACAGCTCCGCCACTTCCTGGCTCGTGCCGAGCGCCTCCGCCGGATCGTAGCCTCCCGCATAGCTACTATCCCGGCGCAGGCTGGTTGGCACGCTCAGGGTACGCGGAATATAGCGCAGCAGGTCGGACTTGGCGATAGTGACCGCCAACGGCAATTCCAGGCCCCTGCTGGATGACAGCCCCCGCTGCTGCCCGGAAAAGGTCAGCACACTCTGCAGCAAGTGGACCGGCGCGTAGGCGTCAACCGGCACATCGCGCAGATAGGGGGGAAGATTTCGCGCCACACCGGGCATGCTCAACGGGTCGACCATGAGGATGAGGCCGGAGGCGTGCAGGATGTATGGGTGGAACTCCACCATGTCCTGCTGGATGACCATCTGCTCGCCGGAGCCATCGTAGAGCACGAGGTTGACTTCGCGGTAGCGCCGCCGGCCGCGCCGGCTCTCGAAGAACAGTGTGTAGATCAACGGCCGGTTCTCTGCGCCCGCGACAATTGGTGGAGTCGCCGGGATGCGCTCTCGCTTCTCGAACAGCACCCGATGGTAGTCGCGCTGGTAGCGATCCACGACCTCCTGATTGAGGGCGGCGATGCGCGTGCAGCCGACGCCCTGCAAGTCCGCCATCCCTTCGAGGCGTTGCACCAGGGAGGTGAGATAGTGTGTCTTCCCGGCCGCTCCCCCGCCGATCAGCCCGACCACCACCATATCGGCGCGATCGCTGTTCGCCGGAAGCAGGTTGCCGCAGATGGGACAGCGCCAGCTCGCCAGCTCGCGAACGGCCGCCTCGCCGGTGATCGGTTCGATCCGGAACCGCGACATCAGCCGGCGCCGGGCCCGCGCCGGCACAAGCACGTCGTGGCCGGCGCGGGACGACACCACGTCGCAGTCGCTCAGCGCAACCTCACTGAAGCAGTAGGGGCAGCGTACCTTGCGCCAGGGCGGCAGCCAGATCATTGCGGTGGCCATACGGCGACGCCCGGTCCGCGCTCACGATCACCGTCCATACCCTACGAGACTTCCAGCCTGATCCCGTGCTCTCCGTCAATCTGGACCCATGGTTCGTCTGCCGGGTCCTTCGGGAAAACGCGCAGCACGCTGCGCGCCGGCCAGCCGCGCACGTCGAACTCGAATAGCGCCCGACCTGCCGCTGGCGTCGAGTGATCCGGATAATGATAGATGGCGACACCTTCTCGCGGGCTGAGGGGCAGCAACCCGGCCGCCCGCACCACCACCAGCTCCGGAAGTGGCCCGCCATCCTGCGTGCGCAGCTCCAGGGCGTTGCGGGGCGAGCCGCGCCGCTTCAGCAGCCGGCAGCGCACCCGGCAGATGTCGCGGGCAACGGCTCGTGAACCGGGGGTGAGGACATCCGGATACGCCCATTTGCTCGCCCCGTCAGTCGCCCCGGTCGCAGGCAGCGCGGCGAATAGTCCGACGTACAGCGGCCCCGGTCCCGCGACCGATGCTCGAAAGCCGCCGTGCTGCTGGTACTCCGCTCGCGTCACGTGTACCGCCAGCTCGCCGGCATGAGGTGGGCGATCCGGTGGGCCGACCCTGCTCAACGCCACTGCCACGGTATCGATTAGCGGGCTCGCCGGCCAGGTCCAGCGGACCTCGATCACGTCGCCGGAGCGCCGCGCGACCGCGGCGGTTGGCTGCTGCGCTGCCAGAAACCGCCGCTGGGCCATATGGGCTCGTCCGTCGATATCGGAAGCGGCCCGCAATCTGCTGTGCGCCGCCGCGTGCTCCCGCGCGCGCAGCACTTGAGCGTGAAACGGCTGAGCCGGCGCGTAGTGGTCCAACGCCGGGCCCCAGGCGGCCAGGATCGCATCCGCGTCGCCTTCGTCCACGGCGCTCTGGAGCAGCTTCAGCGCTTGGCGGAGTGGGAACTCCGCATCCAGGATGCTCAGCGCCACCGGCGTCTCATCAATCGCCTGCTGGCAAGCACGCTTCAGCGCTCGGCCAGCGGCTTTCGCCACGATGTCATCAAGCGCGTCGATCGCCCGGAACACCGGCGACGCCTCCGGATCGGAGAGATCCTGCCGGGTGAACAGCAGCTGCTCTCCTTGCCACTCGTCAGCAGGGCCCTTATCCGCGAATCGCTGCCAGAGCGCCGGCTCGGCGCGTAAAGCGAGCATTGCGGCGCCAATCAGCAGCGCGGAGAAGTCGTCCATTCGCTCGTCGAAGCGACGCTGCCCCGTGTGAGGGTGCTGAAAGTCCGGCTGGCCATTGACGGTGGCATCCCTGCCGGTAAGGCCGGGGATGAAGCAGCCGTCGTAATCGATCAGGGTAAGCCGATCTCCCGCTCCCACGAGCACGTTGCCGGCTGCCAGGTCACCATGGGCAATATGTGCGTCGTGCAGGCAGTACAGGAGGTCGACCCAGGCGCCAAAGAGGCGGTCGACGCCGCCACGATCGCCGGCGCGGCAGTAGCGATCCAGCGCCTTGCCCAGAGTGACGCCCTCGACCCAATCCATGATCAGGAGCGGGCACACCTGGAAGCTGTCGTCGTCCATCCGCACCAACACGCCGTCCGACACGAACTTCATCGACGCCGTTATGGCTCGAGCGTTTGACCGCAAGTATGGACCGAGCAGAGCGTAGCGTTCCGCGACATCGTCGCTGACAGGAACTGTGAAACACCGCAGCGCGGCCAGGTGGTCAGGTTGCTCAAGACCTGGCGCCTTACAGAATTTGTACACCACTGCGAAAGCGCCCGAGTCCTTCCATGGTTCCTGCTCAACCCCGAAGTCGTTCACCCGTTCCGAGAGCAGCACGTGGCCCTCACGCAAATCTGGATCATCCACGCGCAAATAGGCACTCGGATGCAGCATGGCTTCGTCGTACTGGGCAATGGACGGAAAGGTGGAGTATGATGGACCCTCGCTCATCGCTCGCTCTGACCAATGACCGTATCCGGGATCACTCCCTCACGAATGAGGTTGGCCCGCAGCTTGGCCGCGGCGGGTTCGCGTTCCAGCAGCGCCGCATGTCGCCGCCAGACCGCGCCGGCTCCTGATGGTGAGGGCGGAGCGGCATCGAGCGCGTCGATGACCTCCCTCATGGCACGGCGAATGTCCACCGCGTCTTGGCGGACTATTTCCGGATCAACGACCCAACCGCCCAGGCACATTCCAGATTTCTGGTAGTTGCCGATCAGCCGGGCAGTTTCAACGCTATCGTGTTCCTCGATAGCTTGGTCCAACCTGCGCTGCCGTTCTTGTCGCACTGAATCAGGCAGACCTGTTGTCACGCCGAGCGGTCCAGGCGGCGCGCCGCTGATCTGTGAGCCCCCATCAGGCAGCTCCGACGAGAACCGCAGCACGAGCGCCGTGCAATCGTCATCTGCCATCTCTCGTTTTGCTCGACATTCCTCAATGAAGCGTTCCCAGGTGTCGATCCGGCAGCTCGCAATGTACTGAGCCGCGGCAAGTGGCGAATAGCGGCGTTGGCGGCGGCCGTCGATGATCCATCGCGCCACCGCGTCCGTTGCCAGCACGGCGACGTCGCCCGAATGAATCGCGACGCGCATCTCCTTGCAGGCGGCGTCGATCAGGACCGGCTGGCGACTGTGCAGGCAGACAGGGCGGTCATCGAAGGCGGTCCCGTCCACGATGGGAAAGGCGGTCAGCGGAGCGGTCTGATGATCCCGCGAGGCAGGCGTACAGAGGAACACGCAGCTATCACCGATCGCCACCAACTCGGCGCTGGCGAAGGCGTCGCGACATTCCGACACGCGAAGCGCCACCAGAGTGCTGGCGCTGCCTTCCTCTGCCTTCTCCCTGAGCACACCGGGCGGTAAGGCGGCGGCATCTGGGGCATGGTAGTGGTCCTGCGCCGACCGTAGCCACCAGTCGACCTCGAAGGCATCCGCACTCAGCAATGGAACATCAACGAACCGCTGCACCAGAAACCGCGCCCACTCGCGGGAGAACGCGGCAGTCGAAACCCCGTCGGCCACGGCGAACAGCCCGCGACCAACGTCGTACGCCGCCGCGTCCTCGCAGCCATCGTCGCCGTGTTCGCTCTTCCAATACTGCAGCTTGGTGACGGTGACGTACATCCCCGGCAGGATTTCCGGTCTCACCGTCGATCAGGAATGTTGGCGCTGGTGGTGCCGAAGGTGAGCATCTTGCGCACCGACAGCGCGTCACCATTGAAGATGTAGCCCCGCGTCCCTTCTTCCAGCCGCCGTTTGGTGACGCGCTCGAAAGCCATTCTGGCCGTATCGGGAATCTTGCTGGACAGCCAGAAGAGTGTTCGCGCCTCCGCCACGTCGGGCACCTGCGTCTCGCTTTGGGCAAACTCCACCGAGGGAACCTGCTTCATAGTGATGTGACAGTTGAAAACCAGCAGCCCACCGTCGCGGGTATGCACGTTCCACAACGTTCGCACCTCGTCGTCCACGTTTCCATCGGTGGCGAGGCCATCGCTGACGTTGATCACCACCGGCGGGTAGCTGTCCGGGTGCTCTTCAGCCCACTTGCTCGTCAGCTCGGTTGCGCGCCGGAAGGCCGCGCACATCGGGGTGATCCCCTTGGCAACCGCCTCCACCCAGATGTGCTTCGTGGCCTTCACCTCTATCGCCTCGCCATCCGGACCTCGCTTCGTTTGCTTGTGAACCTCAACCCCGCGGGGGTGCGCATTCAACTGGCTGAGCGTCACAAAATCGGAGGCATTGAGTGGTGGTGGCAATGCTGAGTAGACGCTGGAGCCGGAGTAACCGAGCACCGCGAAGTGTACCCGCTCCTTGAACGCATTCCCGGCGGCGTTCAGGCGAAGATAGTCGTCCAGCACGCCATTGAGAATCGCCGCGACCTGCTGGCTCTTCGAAGCGCCGGGGGTGAGCGACTGTCCGCCGAAGGGATCTTCCATGGACTCCGACTGATCGATCATCACCAGCAGGCAGCCGGGCCGCGTGCTGCTCCACTGCTGCTCGTAGGCCATCGGGGAACCTTTCCAGGACACGGCTAGGAGCCGGCGTTGGGACGCCAGTCCGTTACCCTAACACGTGCGCCCTCACCAGGCAACAGACCGATTGAGCCAGCGTGTATGCTTGCCAGCGGAAGCAATGTCACGCCTGCCCAGTCGAAGGAAGTGATCGCCGATGATGAAGCTCAGCCTCCTCTCCCTCAGTTACCAACGGGAGTTCCAAGCGGATCGCATGGACATGCTCTCCTTTGTCGATACCTGTTACGAGCTGGGGTGTGACGGCATCGACTTCAACGCCCGCTCCTTCTCCGATACGTCGGACGACTTCCTCAAGCGACTGAAGGAGCGATGCGTCCGGCGCGGCCTGCCAGTGGCTTGCGTCAGCATCTCCAATAACTTTGGGAAAGCCGCCGACGAGCTGCCGGAGGAGATTGCCATGACCGAGCGCTGGATCGACCGAGCGCTGCTGCTGGGAGCACCACAGGTGCGGGTGTTCGCCGGCACGCCGCGAGCAAGCGAGCCTCGGGCGGCGACTTGGTCGCGCTGCAGCGCCGCGCTCAAGCGCCTCGCCGATTACGGCCACGAGCGCGGCATTCTGGTGTCGTTGCAGAACCACAACCACGGCGCGCTGACGGAATATGGCAGCGACGTGCTGCGCTTCGTCCAGGAAGCGGGTCCACACCTCAGCCATGTCTGGGATACGGGTCAGTACGTCGGCTCGCCCGGCGCGTCCGGCGCCAATTCCGACGCCAGCGCGCAGGAGGTGCTGTATGAGAGCCTGCAGCAGACGGTCCACCTGGCTACCCACGTCCGTTGCAAGTTCTACCGCGTCGCCAGCGGCGTCGAGCAATGGCTGGATTACCCGCGTATCTTCGCGATGCTCAAGGCGGCCCGCTACAACGGCTTCTGCTCGGTGGTGTACGAGGGAAAGGGCGACGAGGTCGCCGACGTCGCCAAGGCGGTGGCGTTTCTACGCCCACTGCTCGCCCCGGCGCCCTGAGCGACCATCACCGGTGCGGCGCTATACTGAGCAGGGGAGGAACCGCCGTGGCGTTTGCCGTCCAGGATTTTCATGACCTGTTGCGGCTACTCGAGCAACACCCCGAGTGGCAGGCGGACTTGCGACGCATCGTCCTAACCGACGAGTTGCTCGAACTCCCGGCGCTAGTCCGTCGAATGGCGGAAGCGCAAGTCCGCACCGAGGAGTTGCTCGAGCGGCTCACCGCCCGCGTCGACGATTTGGCGGAAGCGCAGTTGCGGACCGAGACACGCGTACAGGCGCAGGGTAGACGGCTTGACGCGGCCATCGGCGATCTCCTCGAGTGGCGTTTCGAGCGACGTGCAGGCGCCTACTTCAGCTCCCTTGCTCGACACATCCGCGTGGTAGATCGCTCCGCCCTCGCCGATTTGCTAGAGGACGCTGTGGAGCAGGGCCTGATCGCCGAAGGCGACCGGAAGGACGTGATGCTCGCCGATCTGGTCCTCACCGGCCGGCGACGAGAGGACGGGCAGGAGATCTACCTGGTCGCCGAGATCTCGGCCGGTATCGGCGTCGACGACATTCGGCGCGCGGACGATCGCGCCGCCGCGCTGGCACGACTGGGGCGTCCGACCATTCCAGTGGTCGCCGGCCAGCGGATCGATCCCGAGCCCGCCGAGTTGGCCGAGGCCCGAGGCGTCCGGCAAGTCCTGGATGGGCGCGCCGTGACGCCACCGGAGCAATCGTAGCGGAACGACAGTCCGCCATCGAGTCGAGATACCGTCGCTCAGAACCCGAATAGCGCCTTTGGCGTGCTGCCCAGAATCTTGTCGACGTCCGCAGAGATGAGACTCGGGATGTCCTCCCGCACGTAGGCCAGCGCCTGGTCCAGCGGCACGAGCCGCGCCGTGCGGGCGTAGCCGGTGCCCCATAGCATGCGGTCCGCGCCGAACGCCTCCTTGAGCAGCGCTACAAAGGGGAACGTGTCCGGCCAGGGATAGGGCTGCGTTGACGCGATCTGGTAGTCGCCGATCTTCATCCAGACGTTCGGGTGCTGGGCAAGGTCGAGCACCGGCTGGAAGTTGGGATAGGGCGGCGCTTCCGTGACGTCGGGCTTGCCGAGGTGGTCGACGATCACGCGCGCGTCGGGGTGGCGGGCGATCATTCGCGCCAGCGGCACGGCGTGGCGCGGCAACATGTGGAACTGCAGGATGGCGCCCGTCTCAGCGGCAACGTTCCACAGCGCATCGTTGGCGGGAGCGTCGACCCAGCAGGGCTCGTCAGGATAGTACAGCGGATGCAGGCGCGTGCCCGATAGCCCGCGCGCCGTCCAGGAGCGCAGGTCGTCGGCGTTGGTCGGGCTGAGCGGGTCGACCAAGCCAATGGCCTTGAAGCGGTCGGGGTAGCGCTCCTGGCATTCCACCATGTAGGTGTTGTCCCAGCCGAAGGCGCTGGATTGCACTAGCACGCAATGGTCAATCCCGAACGCCTGCATATCGTCAATCAGCCATTCCACGGGAACTGCCTCCATCGGTGGACGGACCTTGGCATCTGGAGCTGGGCGGTGGGCGTCGTCCAGCGCCCACACGTGGACGTGGGTGTCGATAATGATGGGCGTCACCTTTCTCCGAAGGTCTACTGAACCGGCTCGGCCAAGACGACAATAGCACAGGTGAGTCTGGAAAGGAGTCGCCTTAGGTACCGCGCGCCGACGTATCCATCTACTCGGGGCGGTCGTCCTGGCCCGCAAGCTCCGGTATCGTGTCATCTCCCGAGTCCTGCTCGTCGTCTAGGTCTCCGCGATCGGGCCGGGCGCGCCCGTTCGGTCTCTGGTAGGTGACGCTACTCATCCCCTCCACACGCGCCAGCTCGCGCAGCAACAGTGCCACGCCCCGCTCGTCAACCGGGGCGAGGGCCAAGTCGAGGCGCTGATCCCCGCTTCCGGGAGCCACGCGCAGTCGCAGCGTCCGTACTGCCACCCCCGCCGCACGCGCCGCATGCTCCACCGCGCCGAGACAGTCGGCCTCCGCGGCGCAGCGCAGGCTGAGTGTCGTCGGCTGATGATGGACGAAGAATCGTTGCTCCAGTGGCCGTAGGCCCACCTGCACGACCAACATTATGCCGGTACCAAGCCCCGCCGCCCAGTAGAGGGCGCCACCACAGGCGAGACCGACGGCGGCCGCCGCCCACACGCTAGCCGCGGTCGTCAGCCCGCTCACGGTGTTCTTGCGGAAGATGATCACCCCGGCTCCGAGAAAGCCGATGCCGCTCACCACCTGGGCCGCAATTCGACTTGGGTCGAGCACTACCGTCCGTTCGGGCGTGACGGCGTCGGCGAAGCCGAAGGCGGAGACGATCATCACGAGACAGGCGCCGACCGCGACGAGGGCATGGGTGCGCAGCCCGGCAGCGCGCTCCAGGCGCTCCCGCTCCAGGCCCAGCAACGAGCCGAGCACCAGGGCGACGAGCAGCCGGAGCAAGATGTCGGTCGGGGCAATGGTCATGGCAGCGCTCGATCCATGTGTCCTCTGCTACGCGGAATGCTCTGTGGCGCTCTCTGCCTCTGCAACCGCGAGCGAGATGCGGCTTGGCCCCACGGCGCCTTCGACTGAGGGGCTGCAGGCCTGGCGGATGGCCAGGAGGACCAGAAGGAACGCTTCGACCGTGGCCGGGCGGTGGCCGCCCAGGCACACCGAGGCCAGCAACGCCCGCTCTTCGGTGCTGATCGGCCAGCGCCGCTCCAACTCTGCCAGCGCCTCCGAGAGCGGCGGGCTCGCCTCAATCGTCAGCAGGTGGGCCAGTGTGAGGTCGAGCGCCCCGGCGATGCGGGCCAAGGCTTCCATACTCGGGGTCTTCTGACCACGCTCGATCTGCGAGAGGTGACCCCGGCTCACTCCGGCCGCTTTGGCCAGCTCCTTCGCCGAGCGCTGTGCGAGGCGCCGGGCCTCCCGAATCCGTAGCCCTACCGGGTGTGCTGGTTTGCTCATAGCATCAATCCTATCATCAATGTTCGCCCCTAGCAAATCTCCTGCCGTGCCGGTCGATTGTCTCCCGACCTTGACACGGTTGTCAGGCGCATGTATAAGTGGAGACATCACGAACCGCCCTAACACAGAGCTGCGCCGCCCGAAAAAGGGTCGCCGTGACGGAATGGCCGCGGTTGTCGTCGGTCGCCCCCAACGACGGCGAGCACGACAGGAAAGGAGCGATGACACCAATGTGGCACGGACAGACGAGCCGGCGACAGGCGCTGCGGGGAGTGGGCCTCCTCGCCAGCTCCGGACTGGCGGCAGTGGCACTCGCCGCCTGTGGCGCCAGCGCGGTGGCCACGCCGACCAGCGCAACCACGCAGCAAGCCTCGACCCTCTCCCCCGTGGCAAAGAGCTCAAGCCCAGCGGCCAGCGCCAGTAGCTCCGCCGCGGTAACCACGTCCGTGGCGCCGTCGACGACCGCCAGCAGCTCGGCCGCGGCCCCTGCCTCCGGCGCCCAGTTGACGCCGACACCGGCCGCGGGCGAGACGCGCAAGGGCGCGGCCACTACGGTTGACCTCTCTTATGGCTGGGGCGGTACCACGGCCATCCAGACCTGGGATGCGCTCGGCCAGAAGATGGGTACCGATCTCACCGCCTTCAACGTGCGTTGGATCGTGGGCGATAACGGTACCAAGCTGGTCACGGCGGTGGCCGGCGGCAGCCCGCCCGACGTCGCGGTGGGCAACGCGCCCTACTCCGAGTACTGGGCCAAGGGCGTCGCCGTGACGCTGGACGACTACGTGGCCAAGAGCAAGCTTGACCTCAAGACCGACATCCCCGCTTCCTCCTGGGTTGGCGCGGCCTATAAGGGCAAGACGTTTGGCGTCCCGGCCGTCGAGGCCTTCGTCCGCCTGGGCTTCGCCTTGGACATGACCAACCTCAAACAGGTCGGCGTCGATCCCAAGACCTTCTCCTGGGATTGGGACACCATCACCCAGATGCAGCAGCAGCTCACCAAGAAAGCGCCCGACGGCAGCCTGCAGCTCGTCGGGATCGACGCGCTGGACGCTAGTGGCGGGAACATCTTCTATTGGAGCAACGCCTGGGGCATCGACTACTTCGACGACAAGACGGGGAAGTTCAGCTTCGACAACGATCAGTTCGCGGAGGCCCTGACCGTGCTCAAGAAGGTCTACGACCTGGCCGGCGGCCCCGACAAGATCAACGGGCTCCGCAAACAATACGGCACCTGGACGGAAAACCCGAAGGCCATGTTCCCCTCGGGCGTCGAGGATATGCTGGAGATCGGCTACTATGCCCCCGGCGAGCTTGCCCACAGCTCGCCCAGCCGCGAGTTCGCCTTCACCTGGTCGCCGGTGCCGGCTGCTAAGAAAGGGTTCAAGTTCCAGACGCTGGGCGGCCACAACGCCTTCATCCCGCAGGGGGCCAAGCACGTCGCGGAGGGATTCCAGCTCATCGAGTATCTGGTGGGCGACTCGGCGGAGCAGGTCATCTTCGACGGCCAGGGCTGGCTGGGCGCGCGGCAGTCCTTCTTACAGAAGGTCGACTTCAGCAAGTACCCAGGGCTCGACTTCTACGCCAACTCGGTCAAGGGAGCGGACAAGCTGTTCGGTGTGCCGTCGGACCCGATGTCCAGCTTCACCGGCCAGCAGTTCTCCAAAGCGCAGCAGGACGTGATCACCAACAAAGCACAGCCGGGCGACGCCCTCAAGCAGCTCCAGCAACTGGTGACCGAGCAGTTCAAGCAGCGCTTCCCGAATGGATAGCAGGGCTAGGGGGACAACTGTTGAACACGGAGTGGCCGATGGAGCGGCCCCGGCGCCACTCGGCGTGTCAGCGAGCGTCTTCAAGGGCGGAGAGGTCCGGACCTACCTGGACGCGCTGGATGCGTCGTCCGTGGACTACCTGGAGATAGGGGCGCCCTCAGCCGTGTTTCTGCTGGACGATCCCAGCTTCCTTGGCCGTCTGGTGGCTCGCCTCAAGCGCGCGCGAGTCCGGCTGCGCAGCGTTCACGTCCCGTATGGCCGGGCGGTGGACATCTCGCAGGTGGAGACGGAGGCACGCGCCGATGCGCTGGCCGCGGCGCAGACGCATTTACGTCTAGCCGCGGAGACCGGGGCCCGGCTGGTCGTCATCCATCCCAGCTATGAGCCGATCGCCGAGCAGGAGCGCCCGGCACGGCTGGAGGCATGCCGCCACAGCCTGGACGTGTTAGCGGGCAACGCCGCGACGCTCGGCGTGCAACTCGCCGTGGAGTGCCTGCCGCGAACCTGCCTCGCCAACACGGCGGAGGAGACGCTGACCATAGTGGACGGCCTGGATCCGGCAGCGGTCGGCGTATGCGTCGACGTCAACCATCTCAACCTGCGCGAGCCGGACATTGGCGCCGCGGTCCGGCGGTTGGGCCACCGGCTGCTCACCGTTCATTGCTCGGACAACGACGGGGTGGACGAGCGCCACTGGCTGCCCGGCCACCCCGGTGGCGGCGTGGACTGGCCGGCCTCCGTTGCCGCCCTGGGTGCCGTCCGCTACCGCGGGCCGTTCCTCTACGAAGTCCGCTCGCCGGCCGACGATCCGGCAGCCGCGCTCGCTGCCATCATGTCCAACTACCAGGCCATCATCGCTCCGCTGTATCAGTAGCCGATGGGCGCCGCCTAGTCGCCCTTGCCCGACTCTTCCTCCTCGACGTGCTTCATCGCCGCCTCCGGCGTCATACCCTCGCCGCGCACCAACAGATCCCTATCCAGCGTCACGACCACGGCCCCCTTCTCCCGCGCCTCGGCGACGACCGCGGCTACCTCCGCCTCGAGCGTCCGTGGTCCGGTGTCGCTCGGTTGCCCGGCGCGGTAGGCGGCAAGCAACTCCCGTACCAGCGCCTCGCAAGCCACCGGCTCCAACCAGCCCGCTTGCGGCCACTCCCAACGCGTCACGCGTTTCGTCCAGACGGGGCGCCCGCACGCGCTTTCCGGCGTGCCGCCCTTGACGCCCAAATCGAGCCGCGCCGACGTGCCACGTGCGCGGAAATAGAAGGCCTCGCCGGACGGCAAGCGCCCTTCGAGCTGCACCGGGCAGGCAGTGGTATAAAAAGTGACCGCGCGGAAGCCGTCACGGGTGAGTCGTCGGGCCACTTCGCGCTCACGGCGCTGCCGCGACTTCAGCGCCGGTCGCATCGCCTCCAGGTGCTCGCGTGTCACGCCCAAGTCGCCCATGTCCACAGCGTGCTCCTTCGTTCCGTTCATCCACCGCGGACGCCAGCATTAAGAGTATCCGCTGGCGCCGGAATCGTGGAAATGGACGGGGGCAGAAAGTCGCACGCTCAGAACGTGGTGGCCAGGTCGAGCGCGCGCCCGCTGCGCGCCGACTCGATCGCCTTGAGCATGATCTCCAGCGCGTGCCGGGCGTGCTCGGCGCTCAATACCGGGTGCTTGTCCTCGACCAGGCAGTCGACCAGGTGCTTGACGTGGATCGCCCGGCGGTAGCGCTGCCGCTGCGCGTCGGCCCCGCCGCGACCGCGCGGGGTAATCCAGCCATCGACACCGGGCACCGCGTCGAAACGGAAGATCTCGATGGGCGGCGCGTTCGGGTCCTGCATCTGGTTGTTCAGGACAATCGTGCCTTCGCGGCAGAAGATCTCGATCTGCGGACTGCGGGCCGCGTTGACGTTGAAGGTCCCGTCGACGACGGCGTAGGCGGATTTGCCGAAGTCCAGCATGAGCAGCGTATTGTCGTCGGCGGTGACCTCAATTTTCTTGCCCTTGAAGGGACCGCCGCGAACGGTGCGGACCTTCTCGGTGATACCGGAGAAGGCGACGACGCGCTTGGCCGGACCGAGGATGCCGGTGATGTCGTGGATGCCGTAGACGCCCATGTCGTAGAGCGGCCCCGAACCCTCCTGATAGAACCAGGTTGGGTCGAGCGGCCAGTTGCCGGCGGCGGGTCCGCCGTGGGAGCTGCGCACCCGCGCGAAACAGGGCTGCCCCACGGCGCCGGTGTCGATCAGCCGCTTAGCCTCGATTCGATTGGGCTGGAGCATATTCGGGGGAGCGACGACGTACTTGAGCCCCTTGGCGCGGGCCAGCTCGATGAGCTCGTCGGCATCATCCATGGTGGTGGCGATCGGCTTCTCGACCACCAGGTGCTTGCCGGCCTCCAGGATCTTCCGAGAGGTTGAGCCGTGTACGGGGATTGGAGTCAGGTTGATAACGAGGTCGAGGTCGGCTCGCTCCAGCATCTCCTCGAGGCTGGCGTAGACCTCGGGGATGCCGTACTTGGCGGCAACCGACCCGGCCCGGTCGACGACCGGGTCGGCAGCTGCCACCAGGGTGACCTCCTCCTTCATCTCCATCAGGCCAGGGAGATAGCCGTTGTTGGAGGTGGCGATGGTGCCGGTGCCGAGCACGCCGGCTTTGAGCGGGAGTTGGGTCATGGAGTTCCTTTCATATTGCCTTGCTACAGGAGGAGGCGCCTACCACAGCTGCTTGAGCTCCTTGAGCGCCGCGTCGACCGTTGCGCCCCCGTGTACCAGCTCGCCGAGCGCGGCGACCATGCGGTCGGGACGCGGATGGGTGACGACGTTGCGGCCAAAAACGACGCCGCGGGCGCCGGCGTCCAGCGCGTCGGCGGCCATCTGCAGGGCGTCACGTGGTTCGGCCTTGGCCGGGCCGCCCAGGACGAGCAGGGGCACGTAGCAGGAGTCGGTGACGGCGCGATACTCCTCCACCGGCCCGACGAAGTGGACCTTGACAAAGTCGGCGCCGGCTTCCGCGGCGACTCGAGCGGCCTTGGCGACGTTCTGGACCGTGTGGGCCGTGGTCTCCTGGAACGAGACAGGGATCGGCTCCGCCAGTAGCGGCATCCCCGATGCGGCGCAATTCGCCGCCAGGCGTCGGAGATCGGCCAGCTTGGTCTCGTTCGGGTTGCCGGGGAAGACTTTCAGCTCGACGGCGTCGGCGCCAAAGCGCAGCGCCTGTTCCACGCCGTAGTCGGCGATGGGGCCCTCGCTGTCCAACGCCATGATCAGCCCGGTCCCGCCCAGAACACCGGCGACGGCGCGAGCCATGCCGAAGGTCGTGAGGATGGCGTCGGCGCCGCCGGCCACCACCTTGGCAACCGCCTCGGTCGCCCGCTCCAAACCCCGCGCCGGCCCGCCACGCGCGCCGTCCATCGCCACGACGACGGCCCGGCCGTCGCGGGCGAAAACGTGGTGCATCCGCCGGAGGGACCAGGCCGGAGCCGTCGCCTGCCGCGCCGGAGCCTCAACCGGCCGTTCACTTATGACCATCAGGATGCTCCTTCTACTCCAAATTGGCAAGGGTATCAGACCGCCGCCGGAGCCAGGTCGCGCGCGTGCGCGACCTCCCGAAACCACGGCGACAACAGGTCGTCGAGCCGGGTGTACAGCGAGAACAGCCCGTCGTACCGAGCGCACATCTCCGGCTCGGGGACATAACGGCGACCGATCCGCACCATCTGCCTGGCCGCCGCGTCCAGATCCAAGAGGCCGGCCGCCACACCGCCCAGAATGGCGGCTCCAAGGGCGCCGGCCTCGACAACTTCCGGTACCCGCATTGGCAAGTGGGTCACGTCGGCCAGCAGTTGCATCCAGAACGGACTGCGGGCCAATCCGCCGCAGGCGACAGCGGCGGTCAGACCGCCGCCCGGCTGGTCATGGGCGGCGAGGCGCGACTCGAGGAGACGCCGCAGGTGGAATGCCGTTCCCTCGAGGACGGCTCGCACGACCTGGGGACGGCCGTGGCGCAGCGTCAAACCGACCAGGGCGCCCCGGGCGAGCGGATCCGGCAGCGGTCCGCGTTCCCCCATCAAGTGCGGCAGGAAAAAGAGTCCCTCTGCGCCAGGCGGCACGGCGCGCGCTTGCTCGGTGATGGCCGTGTAGGAAGCGGACACATCCTCGGTGGCGACGGCAACGAGCAGGTCGCGCACCCAACGCAAGGCGGCGCCGGTGGTCGAGGTCGCGCCGAAGCCGCGCATGGCTGGCCGCCCATCCCGAAAGGGGCCTCCCAGCAAGGCCAGCCACGCCGCGGTACCAAGATAGATGCACACCTCATCAGCCGTCACCTCGCCGGCGCCGAGGATGGTGCAGACGGTGTCGGAAGCCCCCACCGCCACGGGCGTTCCCGCCAGCAGGCCGGTCTCCCTGGCCGCGGTGGGCGTCACATGGCCCGCCAGCGCCGACGAGGGACTGATGGATGGGAGCAGCGACCGCGGCAGTCCCGCGAGCCGCACGCGCTCCCAGACCCATTCGCCCCGTTCCCGGTCGAACAGACCGGTCCCAGCGGCGTCGGACGCGTCGGTGCCGGCTGCGCCGGTGAGGCGATAGCGGATGAAGTCCTTGGGGAGCATCAGCAGGGCGGCGCGAGCGAGCGCTTCCGGCTGCTCCTCGGCCAGCCAGCGCAGCTTCGGCGCCGACGAGGTGGTCGAGAAGCGTGGACCTGGCTCAAGACCTTGCGCGGCGGACTCTCGCTGCATCGACTCGCACTGTGACGCGCAGCGCTGGTCCATCCAGAGCATGGCCGGCGTGACGGCGAACCCCTCCGCGTCCAGGAGCACCGGCGCGTGCATCAGGCCGGTCAGCCCGACGCTGGCGACCCGATCCGCCGCGACAGCGCCCGCGGTGAGTGCCGCTCGCACGACACGGGCGGCGCTTTGCCACCAATCGTCGGGATCGACCTCCGCCCACAGCGGCCGCGGATAGCGCACGGTCGTCTCGGCGTAGGCCGCGGCGACTTCACGCCCTTGCACATCGAACAGCGCGCAGCGACAGGTCGTGGTACCGAGGTCGATGCCCAAGAGATAGGCGGCAGGCATCCGGCGTCTCCCCGTCCACTCGAACTCGCGTCACAGCGCCGGCAGCACCATGGACTTCAAGCCGCGACGCCCCGCGGTCACCTCGAAGGCGTCGCGCACTTCGTCCAATGGGAAGCGATGGCTGATCAGCGGCGCCACTCGCACGATGCCGAACTGGATGAGCTTGAGCGCGGTCGTGAAGTGGTGCGGTGTGAAGTCGTGGCTGCCGGTCACCACGAGCTGGCGGTAGTGGATCAGGTTGGGGTCCATCGGCATGTCCACCGGCGGATAGGCGCCGGCAAAGAAGTTCACGCGGCCGTTGATGGCGCCCATCTCCAATCCCTGACGGATCGCGTCGGCCGCGCCGACGGCGACGATTACGGCATCCGCTCCCCGTCCCTGGGTCAGCTCTTTCACCCGAGCTACGGGGTCGGTGGCGGAAGCGTCGATGACGTCGTGGGCGCCAAGCGCCTTCGCTTGCTCCAGACGTGCCGCGATGGGGTCACTGACGATGATGCGGGAACCGCGGTTGCGGGCCAGTTGCATGTGCAGGAGGCCGATGGGGCCGGCGCCCACGATAACGGCGTCGTCGCCGAGCGCCATCGGGACGGCCGAGTTGCCATTCATGACGCAGGCTAGCGGCTCGCAAAAGGAGGCCTCCTCGAAGGAGACGTTGTCGGGGATCACGCGAAGCTGGGATAGTGGGGCCACGCCGTACTCCGCGAAGCCGCCGCGCACGCCACGTCGCAGGTTCTCACAATAGTTGAAGACGCCGCGCCGGCACTGGTAGCAGCGGCCGCAGACGTAGCGCCAGTCGGCGACCACGCGGTCGCCCACCTTGATAGCCGCGCTTTCGGCAATGGAGACATCTGCCGGATCGCCCAGTGCCGACACCACGCCCGTCCACTCGTGACCGGGCGTGCGCGGAAGATGGGCCGGACCGGAAGACGCTCGCGCGCCGGTGTAGCTGCGCAGATCGCTGGGGCAGACGCCGCAGGCGTGGATGCGGATGAGCGCCTCCCCCGGCCCCGGCACGGGATCCTCAGCCTCCTCCACGCGCAAATCCCGAACACCGTAGAGGCGAGCGACTTTCATTGGCGATCCTCTTGACGCTTTCCGTGAAGCAATCTAGCATGATGGGAAATTCGCGTCAACCGCTTCAGTCGATGGAGCTTTCCTTCATGAGCGCGCTGCCCACAGTCCCCCCTGCCGTGCTGGCTCGGGTGGACGCGCTAGCCGCGGATCTGGGCGCCGCGGAGCGCAAGATCGCTGAATACCTGCTGACGTGCCCGACCGACATCGTCTATCTCTCCATCACGGAGCTGGCCGACCGGACGGACACCTCGGAAGCCACCATCATCCGCTTTGCTCGCCGGCTTGGCTATAGCGGCTACGCCGCGCTCAAAATTGCGCTGGCCCTGGATCTGCATGCCAGCGCGCCCCCCCTGCCCGGTGAGCTATCGCCCGACGACGCCATCACGACGATCAAGGCGAAGGTCATCAACGCCGGTGTAGAGAGCCTGCGTGACACCGCGCAACTGCTCGACGATGCGGCGCTTACCCGCGCCGTCGATGCGCTCGTGGGCGCGAGGCGCATTGAGGTGTACGGCGTCGGCAGCTCGGCGGCGATCGCCCAGGACAGCTACGCGCTTTTTCTCCAAATTGGCCTGCCGGTCGCGGCGATCACCGACCCCCACCTGCAGGTGATGTCGGCCATCCAACTGGGCCCGGAGGATGTCGCCTTGGCCATCTCCGTCTCCGGCAGCACCCGCGACACCGTCGAGGCCTTGCAGGCGGCGAAGGACGCCGGCGCGACCTGCCTGTGCCTGACGCGCCACGCCCGTTCGCCGATCACGCGAGTAGCACACATCACCCTGCTCGCCGCGTCGCGACCGGCGACGGTTGGCGGACACCAGTTGATCGGTCGTGTCGCCCAGTTGGCGGTCCTCGACGTGCTGGCCACGGCGGCAGCGCTCCGACGACAAGACGACAGCCTTCAGGTCCTGGCGCGCGGCCGTCAGGCTATCAGTGCGACGAAGCGATTTTAGATAAGGGGAATCATGTCTGGCCGGAACAAGCTCCGATTTGGCATCGCGGGTATGACCAGCGATCACGTGTGGGCGATGGGTGACGGTCTCGCGGCGCTGCCGGACGTAGAGCTGGTCGCGGGCGCCGAGGCCTACCCTGAGCTGCGCCAGCGCGCCATGCAGCAATGGTCGCTCCAGCGGACCTACGAGCACCACGAGCAGATGCTCGAGCGGGAAGCGCTGGACGCCCTCCTCGTCTGTACCGACAATGCCAGCAAAGCGGACATTGCCGAAGCCGCGGCACGGCGACACGTCCATGTCTACCAGGATAAGCCGATGGCCGCGACATTGGCCCAGGCCGACCGCATTGTGCGCGCAGTCCAGTCGTCGGGGATCTCCTTGATGGTGGCCTACCATTCCGCCTTCAACCCGGTCTACCAGCAGATGAAGCGCTTGCTCGGCGACGGCGCCATCGGCAGCGTCTTCCTGGCTCGAGGGGTCACCGGTCACGGCGGACCGGTCGAGTTCGGCTGCTCCCAGTACTTTTGCGAGTGGCTGTTCGACCGGCAGCGCAACGGTGGCGGGACCTTCATCGACGAGGCCTGCTACCTGATCGATGGCTTCGTCGACTACCTCGGACCGGTGACCGAGGTAAGCGCCTTCACGGCGCAGATCGGCTACCGCGACTACCTGCCAGCAGACGTGGAGGACAACGCGGTGGCGATCCTGCGCTTCGCCAGCGGCGCGCTCGGGGTGATCGACTCCAAATGGGGCCAGGTCGGCCCGGCGCCACTGCGCACCTCCTACCACGGCAGCGGCGGCACGCTCACCAGCGGCATGGCCGGCACAGAGCTGTACAGCACGACGGAGCAGGCGCCGCCGGAGGGCTGGGAGCCAATCGACCTGCAAGGTCGCCCAGGGCACGGACGGGCGCCGGCGAACCTACGGGGGTGGCGTGCAACAACGGCGGGGGCAGCGGGATCAGGCAGTGGTGGACGCGAGCAGCGCTACTTTGTGGACTGCTTGCTGAATGGTCGCCCCATCGAAGGCGCCGCGAGTCCGCAGACAGCGCGCGCCGCCCAGGAGGTCATCGAGGCCGCCTACCGCTCCGCGTCAAGCGGCCGCACCGTGCAGTTGCCACTGACCTGAGACGCCGAGGTTATCCGTGAGTGCCAACCGGCCCGCCCAGCATCATCAGGTCCATACCCGCACCGTGCGGTGTCTGGTTGCCCCCCACACTTCCGTTCGGTTGGTGTAATCTAGCGCCGACGACACGCCCGCCCCAGCCAAAGGAGCGCCATTATGGACTTGCACGACCTTCAGCCCGCGGCCCGGGTGACCATTGACAGCCTGCGCGCATTCGGCATAGAGGCCTTCCGACAGGCAGGTCTCACGGCCAAGGGTGCCGAGACGATCGTGGAGGTTCAGCTCGAATCGAACTTGCGCGGCCAGGCGACCCACCACATGGGCGACGTGCCAGGCTACGCCCGCCGCCTCCAGACCGGCCAGATGAACCGCGATCCGGCCTTCCGGTGGACACGCGAGTCGGCGGTCAACGCCCTGCTCAATGCCGATAACGCCCCCGGCCAGTGGTCCGGAGTGGTCGCCATGCGGCGGGCCATCGAGCTGGCCAAGACGAGTGGGATTGGCATGGTCGGCGTCCATCACTCCAATCACTTCGGCGCCGCCGGGCATTACGCTTGGTTGGCGACTCAGGCCGGCCTCATCGGTCTCAGCACCACCAACGGCGGCCTGGTCATCGCGCCTACGGGCGGCTCCTCCCCCCGACTCGGCAACGATCCCGTAGGCGTGGGCATCCCCGCCGCCGGGCGCCTGCCCATCGTGCTCGACATCGCCATGAGCGTCGTGGCCCAGGGCAAAATCGGATTGGCGCAGATGGAGGGTCAATCGATTCCGCTCGGTTGGTCACTCGACAAGGATGGCCAGCCGACCACCGACCCGAGGTCCGCGCTGGATGGCTCCGGGTTGCCCATCGCAGGCCACAAAGGCTACGGCCTGGCAATGGTGATGGAAACCCTCGCCGGCGTGCTCACCACGGCGGGCTTCGCATTGGACCACGACCGCGAGACCATCCGTGGCGGGCAGCGCCAGCACAATATGGGCCACTTCCTGCTGGCGATCGATCCGAGTCTGTTCATGCCGCTGGACGTCTTCACCGCGCGGGTTGATCGGCTCATCGGCGACATGAAATCGTCGGAAAGGATTGCCGGCACCAAAGAGATCCTCGTCCCTGGCGAGATGGAGATGCGCGCTCGTCGCGACAACCTGGCAGCCGGCTCTGTGCCGCTCCTTCCTTCGACCCTGAAGCGCCTCGTCGACTATCAACAAGAGGCCGGGTTAGCGAGCGAACTGAAGCAGGTCGTATGACCAGGAGGATGGCGAGGCAGCAGCGTCGTTTTCACCGGCTAGCCGGCCCCACCGTCTATCGACATCCCGCGTAGGCATCCAGGTAGAATGTCGCGGTGGCGCCGCCCGATCCAAGGTCACGGGCAACAGACCGTGCCCTGATGGTACATTCCCACTGCGACGCGTGGTAGGCTGTGCGACAATCAATGGCTCAGAGGGCGATCTGGCACTCGTCCCGGGACTTCGGCTCGGCGAGCCGCATAGAGATTGGGCAACAATGGCACGGCGGACGCGCCGGGCAGGTCGCTTGCGGCTCGCGGGGTTAGCGATGCTCGTAGCTGTCGCCCTGGCGGGCTGCGCCTCCGGGGCCGCATCGTCGGAGTCACAGACACCGGCGCCGCCCACCACCTCGGCGGGCGTCGCAACTCAGACGACGACGGTCGTTGTGACCCAGACGGTCCTGGTCAGCTCCAGTGCTGTTCCGACTGCCGCCACTACCGAGCTCGCGAGCAGCGCTGCCGGATCGAACTCCGAACGCCAATCAAGCGCCAGCTCCGTGTCCGCGACCAGCGCAACATCCGCGGGAATAACGTCCGCGGCAAGGTCGAGCGCGACGACATCCGCTGTCGCTGCGAGCGGCTTGGCGCTGAGCAATGCCACGCAAGTCGTGCGCCTGTTTCTTGCCGCGTTGGAGAAGGACCCCTCCGGCAAGACCGGCACTCCCTATATGAGCGAGCAGCTCCGCGCCCAGATTCAGGCAGGCAGGCCCATGGATACCGTTTTGGGCATTCAAGGTCAGTTCCAGTCATTCAGCTACGAGAACGCCATCTCTCGCGGCGGCGGACAGGCGGCGACGGTGCAAGTGACGTTGAAGCTCGCCTCAGGCTCGCCTGCCCCTCGGCTTTTCACGCTCGTCCCAGAGAGCGGATCCTGGCGCATCGTCGATGTCGTGGAGAACGCCGCGTAAACATCCGGAAGGAGCCGATCGTGTCGACGCTGGAAGTGACGCGTCCGAAGACCCAGTACGCTACCTGGACCGAGCAGGGCATCGACGTTCCTGCTGTGCGTCGAGCTTTGCTGGCCCAACAGATCGAAACACCGTCTTGGGGCTTCGGCAACTCCGGAACCCGTTTCGGCGTCTTCGGCCAACCGGGAGTGCCGCGCACGCCGTTCGAGAAGCTGGAGGACGCGGCCGAGGTCCATCGGCTGACGCGCATCTGTCCGTCGGTTGCGATCCATATCCCATGGGACCGGGTCGACGACTATGGCGAGCTCAGCAAGGCTGCCCACGGGCTCGGGCTGCGCCTAGGCGCCGTCAACCCCAATGTCTTCCAGGATCCCGACTACAAGCTGGGGAGCATCTGCCACCACGACGCGGCGATCCGCCGCAAGGCGGTGAATCACCTATTGGAGTGTATCGACGTCGCCAAGCAGATCGACTCGCATGTGCTCAGCCTCTGGTTCGCCGACGGTACGAACTATCCCGGCCAGGCCGACTTCCGGCGCCGCAAGCGCTGGATGGTGGAAAGCCTGAGCGAAGCCTACGCCGCCATGCCTGCGACGATGCGCATGCTGGTGGAGTACAAGTTCTACGAGCCGGGCTTCTATCACACCGACTTGGCCGACTGGGGCATTGCCCTGCTCATTGCCAAGGAGCTTGGCCCGAGGGCACAGGTGCTGGTCGACTTGGGGCATCACGCGCAAGGGGTCAACGTCGAGCACATCGTGGCGCTGCTGTTGGAGGAAGGGCGTCTGGGCGGCTTCCACTTCAACAACCGCAAGTACGGCGACGACGATCTGATCGTGGGCGCTATCAATCCCTACGAGCTGTTTCTGATCTTCAACGAGCTGGTGGCGGAGGAGCAGCATCAGGCCGCGCTCCGAGCGGCCGGACAACGCTCCAGCGCGGCGCACGAAATCGCCTACATGCTCGACCAGTCGCACAACGTCGAAGCGAAGATTCCGGCCATGTTGTTGTCGGTGCTGAATGTCCAGCATGCCTACGCCAGGGCTCTGCTCGTCGACCGCTCAGCGCTGCGGGACCAGCAGGAGCGCGGTGATGTCGTCGGTGCGATGCAGGTGCTGCAGCGCGCCTACGAGACGGACGTACGCGAGCTCTGCGCCGACATCCGCGAGGAGCTTGGCGGCGCGCGAGATCCCCTGGCAGCGTTCGCCGCCAGCAACTACGCCGCGCGCAAGGCCGACGAGCGCGCCGGTGGTCGCCAGATGAGCTGGACGTAGCCCCGTACGGGGCCGCCAGGAGAGCGGGGAGGCCGTGGCCGC
>CALBSQ010000018.1 GCA_937967325.1 uncultured Chloroflexota bacterium | reverse complement strand
TAGGGAATGGCGTTGGGATTGCCCTCCTTGCCGGCGATGGAGGCGATGTTGACGATGCGACCGCGCCCCTGCCGAAGCATGTGCGGCATGACGGCCCGGCAGCAATAGAAGACGCCACTGAGGTCGACGTCGAGAACGGACCGCCAATCCTGGTCCGTGAGCTCGGGCAGCGGTAAGGAGCGACCGGCGATGCCTGCGTTGTTGACCAGGATGTCAATCGTTCCCCAGCGACCGATCGTCGCATCAACGACCGTCTGCACACCCACTGGAGCGGTGACGTCCAGCGCCATCGCCAACGCCTGCTCCCCACCGGCGTCGCGCGCGCGCGCCTGACGCTCCGCCTCCTCCACGTCGAGATCCCCGAGGACGACACGGACGCCTTCCTCGATCAGCCGGCCGGCCACGGCCAGACCGATACCCCGCGCCGCACCCGTGACGAGGGCGACCCGCCCGGTCAGCCCCATACGTTCATCCTGCACCCGGTTGCCTTCCTAACGTTATCTTGAGCACCACGGCACGGGCAGTCTCAACCTCGAGATTAGGGCTGGGGGGTATCGGCCAGCACGGGGTCCAACACCGACACGATCGTATGGATCGCGTCGCCGACGCTGGTCTTCCCTTCCCACACCGGCGGAAGCTCCTTGTTCCGCTCATCGTTCATCTGACTGACGAACGGCGTCTCCGGAACGGGATGAGCGTGATCGCGCTCCGTTGCAAAAGCGCTGATGTTGAACGCGGAAAGCGCCTTGACGAAGTCGTCTACTGCCGGCAGATAGGCGGGGAAGACCGCTCCTCCCTTGGCCAGGATGATCTCTCCCTCTTTGCCGAGCCACTTCGTGAAGAACCAGGCGTCGTCCTGATGTTTGCCGCCACTCCAGATGCCGTAGGCCAGGCTGTTCGTCTCGCTGATCCGGCCCTTCGGACCGGTAGGGAGGGGCGCCACGTCCCACTTGAAGCGCGAGCCAATCTTCGCCTGGTAGTTGTGAAGCACCCAGTCGCCGTTGGTAATCATGGCGGCGCGTCCCGCCCAAAAGATCTGATCGGCGTTCTGGCTGGAGAGATCTCCAACGGTGGGCGACAGGTGGTACTTGTTCGCCAGGTCGGCGCACCACTGGATGGCGTCCGTAGCTTCCGGCGAGCTCGGTCTCAATCTTGGTGAGATAGTTGGAGACGGTCTGCTGCACGTTGATCTTGAACCCC
The DNA here is from genome assembly GCA_937967325.1 of uncultured Chloroflexota bacterium. Taxonomy (GTDB): domain Bacteria; phylum Chloroflexota; class UBA4733; order UBA4733; family UBA4733; genus UBA4733. Next base: position 6,647 of record CALBSQ010000018.1, on the reverse strand, counting down.
GGATTGTCCTTCGCAAAGGCCGCGATCATCTGTTGCTCGACGTCGAAGTGGTTGTTATCCCACAGCTCGAAGCTGACCATATGCTGCCCACTGCTCACCTTCGCCGCGAGCGTCGTGGGCGCACCGGCAGCGCTCGTGCTCGAAGCGGTCGTGGCGGGCGGCGGCGCGGCCGCGGACGACGCACAGGCGACCAGTGCGGTGACACCCAAGAGAGCGGCGGCGCCGGTGAGCGTGCGAAGGGCCGCGCGGCGCGACAGCTTGGTGCGGGGCCAGGTCTCAGGTCGGAGCATCTGATGCCTCCTATCCTCTTACGCGCCGCGCGGCCGGATATCGCCACGCCACCAGGCGAGCCGGTCGCGCTACTTGATGCCGGTGAAGACGATGCCCTGGACGAAATAGCGTTGCAGGAAGAAGAAGAGCAGCAGCACCGGCAGCATTACCACCAGCGACGCCGCCATCAAGAGATTCCAGTCGGTGCCGTACTCTCCCTGGAAGGCGCGCAAGCCCAGGGCCAGGGTGAAGTTCTGCTGGCTGTGCAGGTAGATGAGCGGCTGCAGAAAGTCGTCCCAGTGCCCCTTGAAGACGAAGACAGCCACGGCGGCGAGCGCCGGCTTGGAAAGTGGCAGCAGGATACGCCAGTAGATGCCCAGCACCCCGGCGCCGTCGATCTTGGCGGCGTCGTCCGTCTCGACGGAGATGGTCATGAAGAACTGACGTAGCAAGAAGATATTGAAGGCGCCGACAGCGAAGAAGGGCGGCACGATCAGGGGGTAGAAGGTGTTGATCCAGCCCAGGTTGCGGAACAGGATGAAGCGCGGGATCATCGTCACTTGCTCCGGCAGCATCAGCGTGGCCAGCACGATCAGGAAGCAGACGTCACGGCCCGGCCAGCGCAGTCGAGCGAAAGAGTAGGCAACCAGCGAGCAGGAGGCTAGCGCCCCGACCAGCGGCGCCAGCGTCGTGATCAGCGTGTTACGGAAGAAGAGGGCAAAGGGCAGCACGGTCAGCGCCTGGGTGTAGTTCTCGGGGTGCAGCGGCTGGGGAATCCACCGCGGCGGGTAGAGGAAGACGGAGCCCTCGTCCTTGAGCGAGGTCGACAGCATCCAGATGAAGGGGATGCTGACGAAGATGGCGCCCACGGCCAGCGTGGCGTAGACCAGCGTCAACTTGGTAACCGCCGCCGCGCGCCTGCTCTGCCGGAGGCCGACCCGCTTCGCCTTGGTGGGGGCGAAGGACTGCGCCTGCGTCGCCATCGTCGCTCCTTACCTCCCGCGTGTCCGGCCTTCGTAGTAGACCCATACAGCAGAGCTACGGATCACCAGAAGCGTCAACGCCATGATATAGAAGAAGAGCACCCAGGCCAGCGCCGAGGCGTAGCCCATCTTGAAATACTCGAAGGCGTTGCGATAGAGGTAGAGCATGAAGAACAGGCTGGCGTCGTGGGGTCCGCCGTTGGTCATGACGTAGGCCTGGGTGAAGGTCTGCAAGGCGCCAATGACGCCGATGATCACGTTGAAGAAGATCACCGGGCTGAGCATCGGCACGGTGATCTGCCAGAACTGGGTGAGCGTCCCCGCGCCGTCGACCTGCGCCGCCTCGTAGAGGTCGGTGGGAATGCCTTGCAGACCGGCCAGGTAGATGATCATGCCGGCGCCGACGCCCCACAGGCTCATTATGACGAAGGCGAAGATGACGGTGTGCTCGTCGGAGAGCCAGGCCGGCCCGGCAATGCCCACATACCCGAGCAGGGTGTTGAGCAGGCCGAAATCGGGACTGAAGATCCAGCGCCAGAGCAGCGCCACGGCCACGCCGGAGACGACCGAGGGTAAGTAGTAGACCGTGCGGACGAAGCGCTGGAAACGGATGCGCTGGTTGAGCAGGATGGCCAGGAAGAGGCCGAAGGCGGTGTGCAGCGGCACGGCCAGCGCGGCATAGAAGGTAGTGACCTGCAAGGAGTGCCAGACGGAGGAGTCGCCACTGAGCAGCGTGCCGTAGTTGCTCAGACCGGCGAAGTGGGGGGCGGTCAGCAGATCCCAGCTCGTGAGCGAGAGACCGATGGAGGCAAGCATCGGCCCGGCGGTGAAGATGAGGAAGCCGAAGAACCAGGGCGACGCGCAGGCGAAGCCCCACAGCGCCTCACGGCGGGCCACCTTGCCATACTTGCGACGGCCGGCGACGGCCGGCCGCGAACCCACCGTCGTCCCGCCGGCTATCACGGGGCGCCCTCCTTTGCCGGATGATGCGCAGGGCCACAGATAGATGGCAGCGGCGCGGCAGCCCAGCAATTGACAGTCGATGCCGGTAACGCTAGTGTGTCACACGTTGGATGTCAAGTGTGGTCGCGTCCGGGAAGACAGGTGCAAGACTGCCGATGCCGCCACTGCCCAACTTCCTGATTGTCATGAGTGACGAGCACGCGCCACAGGTGAGCAGCCCCTACGGCCACCCGTTCATCCACACGCCGCACATGCAGCGGCTGGCCAGCGCGGGCGTGGTGTTCCGGAACGGCTATTGCAACTCGCCGCTGTGCGTGCCCTCGCGCGCCTCCTTCATGGCCGGGCAGCACCTGTATCGCATCGGCGTGTGGGATAACGGGGCGCCGCTCGGTAGCGATGTGCCAACGTGGGCGCACCGCCTCAACGCCGCCGGCTACGACACCGCGCTGGCCGGCAAGATGCATTTCGTCGGCCCCGACCAGCGCCACGGCTTCCAGCGCCGGCTGGTCGAGGACGTTCACGGCTCGGGCAACGTTGCCGGCCCGGACTGGTCGGCCGGCATCAAGCCCGGCGGCGCGGCGATGCGTCGGCGCATCGAAGAGGCGGGGCCCGGCGACTCCACGCACCAGCGCTACGATGACGAGGTGACTGTCCGCTCGGTAGAGTACCTTCGTGACCCGGCGCGCAAGACGCAGCCCTGGGCGTTATGCGCCTCCTTGATCACGCCGCACTTCCCGCTGATCGTCCGGCAGCCCTACTTCGATCGCTACTTCCCTGCTCACGCCGACCTGCCGGTCATACCGCCCGGCCATCTGGAGGGCCAGCACCCGGCCAACCAGCGCCTGCGCACGCACTTCAGCTCGCACGATTACACCGACGAGCAGATCGCCCGGGCGAGGGCGGCCTACTACGGGCTGATCACCTACTTCGACGAGCAGCTGGGGGAGCTGCTCGATGCCCTGGAGGAGAGCGGGCAGATCGACAACACCGTCGTCCTATACGTCGCCGACCACGGCGAGATGTACGGCGAACACGGCATGTGGTGGAAGTGTACGCTGTACGAGGAGTCGGTTCGCATCCCGACCATCGTCTCCTGTCCCGGCCGCTTTGCCGGGGGACGCACGCTGCCGCAGGTGGTGTCGCTCATCGACAGTGTGAGGACGGTGGTCGACCTGGCCGGGGCCGATGCGGAGGGGCTGGATGGCGACGACATGACGCCGCTGCTCGAGGGTCGACCCGCGGGCTGGAAGGACACGGCGGTAGCGGAGTACGAGGGGCACGGCACGGTGACTCCGGCCCGCATGGTCCGGCGCGGCCGTTTCAAGCTCAACTACTACTATCGTGAGCCGGCAGAGCTGTACGATCTGGAAGCGGACCCTGGCGAGCTCGCCGACCTGGCCGGACAGGCGGAGTACGCCGCCATCCAGGAGGAGCTCACGGCGCTGGCGCTGCGCGACTGGAACCCCGCGGAGATCGACCGGCAGGTCCGCGCTAGCCAGCAGCGCCGCCGTATCGTCGCCCTCGGCCGGCAGCACACCCGCGCACAGTCCTGGACGCCGGCCGGTTAGGCTCCATTGCCAACTGCGTCTCAGAGGTCGCCCACCGTTGGTCCTTCGGCTATCATGACCCGGCGGGTGTCGTTTGCCGGCGCCGGTGCTCAGGTAGGACATTCGACCAGGAGGAATCGGCTATGCCTGTCACGCTCCTCACCCGGCGGCGCCTGCTCCGCTACGCCGCGGCCCTGGGCTCAGTTGCCTCCCTTGCCGGTCTTGCCGCGTGTGGCGGCGCCTCGCCGAGCGCGTCGGCGTCGACGGCAGCCACGGCCTCGAACGGCGCCCCAGCGAGCTCGGCCGCTCCCGCCGCCCCGGCAGGCGCGGCGGCCCAGCTCAGCTTCGTGACCTGGGGAGGCGTCACCGAGATCAACGTCCGCCAGAAGTACACGGACCAGTTCATAAAAGATCATCCGCCGATCAAGGTGACGTTCACGCCCACGCCGCAGAACTACTGGGATGCATTGCAAACCCGCTTGGCCGGCGGCGACGCTCCCGACGTCGACTATCTGGAGCCTGCCCATACCGTCGATCTGCAGTGCCGCGGCGCCCTGCTGAACTTGAGTCCGTACGTGCAGCGCGACAAGTACGACCTGTCCGACTACTATTCGGCCGGTCCGGCGGAGTACGTCCTCGACGGCAAGCTCTGGGCGCTCAATCGCGACTTTGCCAACCAGGACATCTTCTACAACGTCGACCTGTTCAAGAAACAGGGTATTCCCTTGCCGCCGAAGGCGTTTGACGCGACAGGCTGGAAGTTCGACGATTTCCTGGCCGCCTGCCAGAAGCTCACCGGCGGCAGCGGCCCGACCAAGACCTTCGGCTTCGCCGTCCCGCAAGGCTTCCGCGCCTACATGGCCTTTGTCTGGTCCAACGGCGGCGACGTGGTCAGCGCGGACAACAAGAAGCCGGCGATCGATCAGCCGGCCGCGGTGGAGGGCTTGCAGTTCCTGGAGGAGCTCGTCGGCAAGTACCACGTGTCGCCGGCGCCAGCCGACCTGCAGACGCAGAACGCCAACGATCTGTTCTACACCGGGCGAATCGGCATGATCGTCAGCATCCCGGCCAACCTGGCGCAGATTCGCGCCGGCGCCAAAGGCTTCCACTGGGACGTGGCGCCGCCGCCGCTCGGCCCGCACGGCGCCAAGCGCCAGGTCGGTGGCGGCGGCGCCGGCTACGGCGTGTACGGCAAGACCAAGTTCGGCGACCAGGCCTGGGAGCTGATGAAGTGGGTGACCAGCGTCGAGGTGCAGAAACAGGAGGTGGACGCCGGGACATCCATGGGCTCGCGCATCTCCGTGGGCGAGTACTTCGTCAAGGTCAACCAGGGCAAGGACCCGGCGAACGTGCAGATGTTCGTGGACGCCTCCATGAACTCCCTGCACACCGACCCGCACGCCTCCGGCTGGCTCGAGATCCAGAATGTCCTCACCAAGGAGATGGCCGGCATCTGGGATGCGAGCAAACCGGCAAAGGACGTCACCTCCGCCATTGCCCAGCAGATGGCGCCGTTGCTGCAGCAGTCTTGCGGACACTGACCTGCTCCAGCGCCGGCGGTAACCCGCCGGCTAGCGCTGCGAGCAGACCAGCGAGGACAAGCGCGCCGGCGGCTAGGCGACGAGCACGGCGCACGTCGTGCGGCACCGGCTCGCTGCCTGCCGGATAGAGACGGTAATGGCCGCGCTTTTCCAAGCAGCGGCCAAGGGCGGCGGCAACGGCGGACATGGGCCAGCCGGCATTAGGGCTGGCGGTTCGGCGGCGGTCTCCCCAGGCAGCCAGGGCCACCCGCCGCGGCGATGCGCCGACCGCTGGGCTGGCGGCGACGAGCAGCGCCGCGGCCAGTCGTGACGGGACGAGGTTCAGGACGTCGTCGAGCTTCGCTGCCGGCTTGCCAAGATACTCCTTCGCTCCTCGATAGCCGAGCATCGCGTCGAGCGTGTTTGCCGCGCGGTAGGCTGCCGCCAGGGGAAGCCCGCCGAGGAGAAAGGCGCAGCAGGGCGCCACGACGGAATCGCTCAGATTTTCGGCCAGCGACTCAATGGCCGCTGCCGCGAGCAGCGGAGAGTCCAAGGTTGACACGTCACGACTGACGATGCGTGCCGCGGCAGCCCGAGCCGCGGGGATGTCTCCTCGCAGCAACGGGCGTTCAACGTCGGCAACAGCGGCGAACAAGGCCCGTACGGCAAGCAGCGGTTTGAGGGCAACGGCAACGACGGCGACCCTCAGCAGCCACGGCATACGACCGGCCAGCCGCTCCAACAGGATTGCTGAGCCGGCCGCGCAAACGATGGTCGCTCCCACGATGGCCAGGCCAGCGGTGAACTCGGCGGCGGGGCGGCCGGACAGTAACCCCCGCCCCGACTTTCGCGCTCCCTCGGGACGTTCTCTCCGCCCGGGGCTGTTGCTGCCAATAGGACAATTTTGGCTGGTGGTGGGAGCGGCCCCCCCGGCCGGTGTCTCCTCTGAAGGATGACGCGGTGAAGACGCGGCACGCTCTTCCAACCCCCCGATCAGCCGGCCAATCCAGACTACAGGATGCACGGGCTCGGGCGGCTCGCCCCAAAGCAGATCGATGGCCAGAGCCATCGCCAGGATCGCTATTCGTTCGTTGGCGCGCTTTGGCCTCATGGCAGCGTCGCGGCCAGCACGAGCAGGCCCAACGCGGCGACAACCTCGCTGATGGCGCCGTAGCTATCGCCGGTGAGCCCACCGAGTTGGGCACGGAGAAAGCGACCGGCCAGCAGCGAGGCCAGCGCAGCCGCCAGCAGGAGCGGGATCGCCCTCAGCGTCAGCGGAAGCGCTGCCAACACGGTAAATCCGGTTGCCAGGATGAGTGCCGAAGGTCGCGCCTGTGCCCGAAAGTGGGCGCCTAGACCATCCG
>CALBSQ010000017.1 GCA_937967325.1 uncultured Chloroflexota bacterium | reverse complement strand
GCGTCATCTGGCTTCCCGCAAGCGAGACGGTGTTGGCGACCGTCAACAGACGGAGTGGGGTGCTTGGAGATCGTCCTTCCGTCGCCATCGCGCTCGCTTTCAGGTTTGGCGGACAGTTGTACGGGCTTATTCGCGCGCTGTTCGTCAAGAGGTGGCGCAGTCAGAGCGGGCCCGCGCCCCAGCGAGCGCGCCGCCCTCTTACATCCGGCGATCGCAGTCGACGCCAGCGTATCGTCCGAAGGATGTCGCCTCAAACGCCCCTAGCCGGCTTGAGCCGGCTTTGTGATTTTAGCCTGCTCGTTTACGGGCAGGCGTCCCGCCGCACGCCGCGTACCTTTCACTCGCCGGGTGGCAAATTACCGGTGCATCCATACCCCCTACCCGCCGAAGAACGGCGTCAGCCATTCCCGGAGAATCTCCAGCCCGAAGCCGGGTGCGTCGCTCGGGATGAGCCAGCCGTCTTTGGGCACAGCCTGGCCGGGGAGCCGCCAGGCCTCCTCCAGCGGCACGCCCGGCGGTGTGCCGACGAAGCATTCGCACCAGGGCACGGATGGCGTGGCATAGCTGAGATGCTGGCCGAAAACGCTGTTGCCTCCGCCGTGCAAGATCACGCTAACGCCGGCCGCGTCAGCGGCCGCGGCGACGTGCTGACAGGTGGTGAGCCCGCCACACCACTGGATATCGGGCTGGAGAATGTCGGCAACGCGATGGCTAATTGCCCAGCCGAAGGGGACGTGGGTATACCAGTGCTCGCCGGTCGCCAGCGTCTGCCAGGGAAGCCGCTCGCGCAGGGCGACGTGGGCGTCGAGGTCCTCGGGGATCAGGCACTCCTCGATCCACTTGAGGCGATATGGCCGGAGTGTCTCGGCCAGGCGCACGGCGTACTCGACGTCGAAGGCCATCCAGCAGTCGAGCATCAGCTCGCAGGCATCACCAATCTGCTCTCGCGCTTGGGCGACGAACTCCTCGTTTTTCCGCAGGCCATCGAGGCCATCGGCGGGGCCATGCGGGCAGGCCAGCTTGAACGCGCGGAAGCCGAGCTCCTGATACCAGTCCACATCATTGCCGGTGCAGTAGCAGAAGAGGCGATCCTTTTGGGGGCCGCCGAGCAGGCTGTAGACGGGCTTGCCGAGCAGCTTGCCGCGCAGATCCCACAGCCCCAGGTCCACGGCGCTGATAGCGTAGGAGGCCAGCCCAACCGAGCCGTACGGCTTGGTCAGGCGGAACAGCATATCGGCGAGCTTCTCCCCGGCGAAGCAGTCCTCACCGACCAGTTGCGGCGCCAGGTGGTCCTCGATGATCGCGGCGGACACGCGGCCGTTGGTAGTCTGGCCGATGCCCCAGGTCCCATCCTCGGCGGTCACCATGCACCAGACGCCCTCCCATTTGGGCAGCCAAAGGCCGCGATGGCGCTTCACCTTCGGGTAGCGCGACATCGGGTTGGCCACTTCGGCGTCCTGGGCCCAGGACGGGCGTCGGGGAGCGGTTCTGGCCTCGTGCGGCGGAACGGTGAGCCGCATGGCGCGGATGGAGGCGATCTTCACGGAAGCTCCTCTCGGCGTGGCAACGTTGCCTGGAGATGATAGCCCACGGCGGGTGGATTCAGCGTAGTGATCGCGGCGAGCGAAACCGTCCCCTCACCGCTATCGCGCTACGTTGGTCTGCTATTGTGGGCGGCGGCATTCCTGGAAGCGGCCAGCTCGCGGGCCAGCGACAGCGACGTGCCGACCAGCGTCGACTCCAGCTCGGGCGTGAACGGTCCGCACCGCAGGTACTCCGCCCAGGACGTCACCTCGTAGCCGCCTTCGGTCATGAGGCTGGCCGCTGGGAGGTAGGCGACGTAGTCGTTGGCGTAGCCCATGGTGAGCGTGAGGTCGCCTCGTTCGGGTCGAGCAAGTCCCAGCTCTACCAGGCCGCGCTCGACAGAGAGGCCAATCTCCAATGTCGTCTCGCCGGGCAGGGCAACGAGCCAGTGACGACCGAGGCGTAATACTTGTACGTCGGTTATCACAGCGGTCGGGAGGCTTCCGTCCCGCTCCAACTGGGTTAGCAGCGCCTGCGCCCAGTAGCGGCGCGGACCGTCGAGCTCCGCCTGCAGCTCGGTGTTGGAGGGCACATGAGCGTAGGACAGGCTTACCGCTCGACGCGCAATCGCGATGTCGTCGACCGGCTCGCTCGTTATCTGCTCGCCCACCCGCACGACGTCGCTGCCCAGGAGGCGTCCCAGGACGGCTAGCTCGTAGGGATTGGCTTCGCGAAAGCGACCGTCCGGCGCCAGCAGGTGCGGACGCACATTGCCGAAGCAGCCGGGCAAGAAGTGAGCAATGGGCTCTGTCCGGCTCGAGTCGTCGCGCTCGGCGCTGCCGAAGGCGCGATCGACGAAGCCGCGAGCGACACCGGGATAGTCGCCGCTGTAAAGGTAGTTGGCTGCGCCCAATACGGTGGGATGGCAGACATAGGAGAAGAGCAGCGCCAGCGGGTTGCTCTGCGGCAGTGTCCGCCCACCGAGCGTTCCGGTTGCCGCTGGCGAATCGGAGTGGTCAATACGCAGGACGCGCACCCGTTTGTCCACAATGCCGTGCGGATTAGCGCGCATCACCATACCCTCGGGCGTGCGGAGACGCCGGTTGACGTTGAAGTCACAGCGCCCTTCCCCGGCGCCGAGCGTGACCGGCTGCAGCCGGCGACTGGCAGTCGCGATCACCTCGGCCAGCGCCTCTTCCAGCCCGCGCAGGTAGTCGCCGTCCAGCGGGCGGTTGAGATACGGCGTCGCCGCCGGCGCCGAATGCGTGTGGGAGTAGGCCACCATGATGTGGTCGCCCGCGATGCCGCAGGCCGCTTCGGCAGCGATGCGGATACGCTGTACCGAAGCGAGCAATAGTCCACAGAGGTCCACGCTGACGAGGGCGGCGCTGGTTCGCCCGTCATCGAACACGATGGCTCGGGCCTCCAAGGGGTCGAGCGTCCCGATCGCCGGGTGGCTCCGGTTGCCGTAGCCCTCCAGGTCGAGCGGACGGTCTGGGGTGATGTCTATGGCGGCAGAACCTGCTTGCATGTTATTTCCTCGCTTGGCACGGTGGCGAGCCAGTGTCCTGGTCAATCCGTCCGGAGTCCACCTGCCCATGAATGGGCAGGCTAACAATACGAAGCCCGCTAAAGCAGGCTGGATTCCTGCAAGGTGTCAATTAAGTATCGCACGACGTACATGCAAACGCCCTGTGCGGCCATCAGAAGCGCTAGCAATCTGCATTAAGGCCGCCCAGCCGGCTTGAGCCGGCTTTGTAATCTTAGCCTGCCCATTCATGGGCAGGCGACCACGCCGCTGCGGCTAGCGCGCCAACTACTGGCGTCAACAAGGTGACTACTTGCCGGAAGCGCGACTCACCCATGACTGAAGAAGTGCCAGCCGCCGAGATGCGACGGGTTGCCCGGATCGTCCGCCAATAGCTCCTGGTACTGGTCCGCCGGCTTGCGGTAGGCCTCGGCGTACTGCTCGATGATGTCGCGGCGGTAATGCTTGAACCAGGGGATGCTGTAGGTGAGCGCGCCGACGCGCTCGCTCACGGGCAGGCTGCCTTTGGGCTGGCGCACGTCGCGGCTAGTGTTGGCGATGCGAGTCGGCTTGCCGTGGCCGTACACGTCGGCGGTGTTGAACAGCGGGTGCAGGTGCAGGGCGGCGTTCATGCCCGGACTGCACGGAGCGCCCTCGGCGCGGACGGCCTGGGCGTAGCGCGTGACGGAGAGCCCGCCCAACTCTTCGGGACGATACAACCCGTGCGCGGCGTACCAACCGCCCATGGTGCTGCCGGAGTCCTTCGCCGGACGGTGCGCTCGGATTCC
>CALBSQ010000016.1 GCA_937967325.1 uncultured Chloroflexota bacterium | reverse complement strand
ACCATGAACGACGCTGTTGGCGAAATCGGCTGATGGCGGACCCTCACTCCGGCTTTCGGGTGCCCTCTGGGCGTTCTCCCCCGCAAGCGGGGGAAAGGCCCCGACTGGGACGCCCGGCTCCCCTCGCCCGCCGAGCGGGAGAGGGGCCGGGGGTGAGGGTCCGTCCCGGCATTCGCCAATAGCGTTATGAATGGCCCGGTCGACCGGCTGGCGCAAAACGAGATGGCACAGCCAGGTCGACCCGATCCCTTGACGTCGCGCCGACGGCCGCATATTGTACGCCTACCAGCGAACGTCGTGCCCATCGTCGCCCATGCCTGTGACGTGGCGTCGCTGCTGAGCTGGACCGGAGTGATTGTCGAAGGAGACGTCAATGCTGTTTGGACCCCGCTCGAGCCGGCGCTCCCTATTGCGGTGTTGGGGCGCTGTCGCCGGGACACTGGCTGTCGCACCTCTCCTGGCGGCTTGCGGCGGCAGCGTATCTTCCACGGCGTCCACCGCCGCGCCGGCCACACAGTCGTCTGTCGCGCCATCTTCGACAGCGTCAGTGTCTGCGGCGCAGTCGTCCGCGATCCAATCGTCCGTCGTGTCGACTTCGTCCGCCGCCGCCACGCCCGCGACGGCCGCGCCGGCAACCACGACGGCAGCCGCGAGCGCGTCAGTGTCGGGCGCCTCAGCGGCCGCGTCAGCGCCCAAAGGGGTGACCAACATCCGCTATACCACGTTCTGGCCGCAATACCGACTGGACATTCTGAAGCAAGCTTTGACCGTTTGGGATCAGCAGAACCCAAGCATCAAGGTGGCCATCGAGACGCCGACCGGGGACTACCGGGCCAAGCTGTTGACCGACATGTCCGCCGGCTCCACGCAAGATGCCTTCCAGATCGACGTCTGGACAGCGGCGAAGTATTTCGATACCGGCCAGATGATGGAGCTCTCCAGCAACTTCAAGCGAGACAACATCGACCTCAAGCGTGATTACGGGCTGATCGGCCTGGAGTTCTGGTGCGGCAAGCAGTACGTGGTCCCCTACGTCCTCAGCCCGCACGCCTGGTACTACAACAAGACCATGCTCAAAGAGTACGGCGCCAAGGATCCCTGGGATGACCTCAACGGCGCGTGGACCTGGGCCGACATGGTGGACATCGGGCAGAAGGTGACCACGGAGCAGAACAAGGGCGGTCGCCCGCAATGGGGCTACCGACTCGACTACAACAGCCTGGAGTACCAGCTCTCGCCCTTCATCCAGTCCAACGGCGGCCACGTGTACGATATCCAGGCCGGCAAGTACACGCTGGACACGCAGCCGGCCATCGACGCCATCCAGTTCGTGATAGACCTGGTCAACAAGTACAAGGTGATCCCGACCTTCGATCAGCGCACCAAGCTGGGGTCCAACGTCACCGCGCCCTTCGGCCAGGGCTTTACCGCGATGGAGGAGGACAGCACCGGCAGGATCCTGCTGAACAACCAGATTGTCAAGGGCGACTTCGAGTGGGACATCGCCCCAGTCCCCATCGCCAAGGCGGGGATGCAGAGCATCTCCCACTTCGACGGCGACCCCAACTGTGTCTACGCGCACACGAAATATCCGGACGAAGCCTATCAGTTCGCCAAGTTCCTGGGCGGTCCGGTGACACAGGGCGTGCTCAGTCAGAACAAGCTGCTGCTCCCGGCGCTCTACTCCGCCGCCAACGATCCGAACGACTTCCTCAAGCCGCCGCCGAACCATCTCAAAGTGTTTGCCGACGTGGCGCGCGTCAACGGCATCTCCAGCTTCTACCAGGGCAACGGCTTGCAGGCGACCAAAGTCTTCACCGACACGCTCAACCAGATCGTCGCCGGCAAGCTGACCGTTCCCGATGGCGCACGCCAGATGAATCAGATTGCCAACAGCCAGGTGCAACTGGGCGACTGCCGACAGTTCTTACCCCACGGGTAGCCGCTTGCGCCTTCGATACGACGGTTGGTACTTTCTGGTTGGCATTCCGTGACAATGGCTGCTAGGTATGCTAGGCTCTGCTCCCGTTGAGGGGCCACAACAGTTGGTCCCCACTCGTTCATCGGGAGGTCTGGGATGCACGGCTGGTCTCGGGTTCTCAAGCTTTGCGCGGGTCTGGTTCTCATCGCGGGCTCGGCCATATCCGCCACCGGCGCGTCGGCGGCGCCGCCCACCATCGGTACGGTGGTCTGCAGTGCGCAATGCGGCGCCGGCCCTACCTACCTGCAGACGATCCAGGTGCCCGGCACGGCAGGAAGGTTTGACATCCTGGCCGTCGACGGCGGCAGCCATCATCTGTATCTGTCGCACAGCTCCAATGGCACGTTGGACGTGCTGGACCTGGCCACGGGCAGCTTCATCGCCCAGATTGCGGGCCTGCCGCTGCACCAAGACGCCAAGGGCAATTACTCAGGCTCCAATGGCTTGGCCATCGCCGCCAACGTCGGCAAGGTCTTCGTCTCGGATCAGGTCGACAATGCGGTCCATGTGTACGACATGACCAGCAACACCCAGACGGACGTTATCCCGACCACCCAGAAGGGGTCGGACTCGGTCGCCTACGACGAAACCGACAAAAAGGTCTACGTCGCCAACGGCGACAGCAAAACCCTCACGGTGATCGACGCGACCAACGATACCGTGGTCACACAGATTGCTCTACCGGGCGGCCCGGAGCTAGCCCTGTGGGACTCCTTCGACGACACGATCCACCAGAACCTCGCCGCCAAGAACCAACAGGCGGTGATTGATCCGAAAACGGACACGGTCAAGTACCTATTCGATTTGCCGGCGGTGTGCTCGCCCAGAGGGGCCGCACTTGACCCATCGGACCAGCACATCATAGTCGGCTGCGGCAGGCAGATGTCCGTCATTATGGACGGCGGCGATGGCTCCATTTTGGCGGTGACACAGCACGTGGGCGGCTCAGATGCCGTCGCCTTCAATCCCGTTGACGGCAACTATTACACCGCTTCCGCCGGCTTCAAGCCCGGCCCCGTGCTCGGCGTGCTCAGCGCGACCACCAACGACTGGCTGGCCAACGCGAGCACCGACACGAGCGCACACAGCCTGGCGGTCGATCCCAACACCGGCAGGATTTACGTGGCGGCGCAGAAACCGGGCACGCTCCTGGTCTTCAGCGCCATGACGAGAGTGTCCCAGGTACCCTAACGCATCGCGGGGAGACATGCCCTTGACGCCGCCGCCCTCAGCTACGGAGCAACAGCGGCAAGGGTGTGTCTCGCCGCTGGTTGCATCCACGGGGTACGCTTTGGCGGGGAAATCGCCAGTACAAAGGACAGACGATGGCCGCGGCCGCACAACGACGTCAGCTTCGCGTTCGCCAGGCAATTCTGGACATGGACGAGTACGTGCCGGTCAGACCATTGGAGGAGCTGAGCCGGGAGCTCGGCATTGCCGTTGGTGACATTGTCAAGCTGGACGCCAACGAGAACCCCTACGGCTGCTCACCGCGGGTGCGTGAGGCCATTGCCGCCTGCGACCAGTACCACATCTATCCCGATCCGCAGCAGGTAGAGCTGCGCGCGGCGCTGGCGCGTTATGCCGGCGTCCCGGCGGAATGGCTGTTGGCCGGATCCGGCAGCGACGAGCTCATCGACCTGTTGATCCGGCTGCTGGTCGAGCCGGGCGACCGCGTGCTCGACGCCGTGCCAACCTTTCTCATGTATAGCTTCCTGGCGCAGATCCAGGGTGGCGTGGTCGTGAGTGTCCCGCGTCGGGACGACTTCAGCCTCGATCTGCCGGCGCTGGAAGCGGCCATCGATGAGCGCACGCGACTACTGTTTGTCGCTTCTCCGAACAATCCTACCGGCAATACCGTCCCGCGGTCCGACGTAGAGCGCCTGCTGGCAACGGGACTGGTGGTCGTGGTCGATGAAGCCTACTACGAGTTCAGCGGCGAGACCGTCGCCGGCTTGGTCGAGCAGCACGAGAACCTGGTCGTCATGCGCACTTTCAGCAAGTGGGCGGGGCTGGCCGGCATGCGCGTGGGCTACCTCATCGCCTCGCCGGAGCTGCTGCGTCACCTCTGGAAGATGAAGCAGCCGTATAACGTCAACGTGGCCGCGCAGGTGGCGGCGCGCGCCGCCGTCGACGATCTTCCTCACATCAAGCGCACGATCGCCGCGATCCTTGAGGAGCGATCGCGCCTGATGGCGCTGCTCGAGCAGACGCCCTACCTTCGACCGTTGCCCAGCCAGGCCAACTTCATCTTCTGTCACGTCGCCGGTCGCGACGCTCGAACCCTGCGCGATGACCTGCGTCGGCAGGGCGTCTTCATTCGTCACTTCAACACACCGCTCCTGAAGAATGCCGTGCGGATCAGCGTCGGCAAACCGGAGCAGACTGAGCGGCTGCGGGCGGCCATTTCCTCCGGGGAGCAGGGGTGAACTCAGCCGGGAAGGACAGCTGGCGAAAACGGATTCGCCGTGTCCACTTGGGCCGACGTTCCTACCGCACCCAGTCCCTCTGCTCCTGTCCCGTTAGCCGTGTTAATGCGTCTCCTATGGACGTTCGTTGGCGTACGAGGGACAATGGAGTATCGGCCGATCTCACCTGAATCGGGCCGGTAGAAAGCTCTGGTAATTGATGTCGTCGATGATCGACTACGTTCCTCAGACGCCGCCTCGAGGCTGGCGGCAGCGCCGGGGCGCGCTCGCCACGATCGGAACGGTGCTCCTCCTGCTGCTGTCCAAGCTAAAATATGTGCTGGTCTTGCTGAAGTTCGGCAAGCTGGGCGGCACGGCCATCACGATGCTGATCAGCATCGTTGCCTACGCGTTCATCTTCGGCTGGCAGTATGCAGTCGGGTTCGTGGCGCTGCTCTTCTGCCACGAGATGGGCCACGTCCTGGTGGCCCGCTGGCAGGGCATCAAAGTGAGCGCACCCACCTTTATTCCATTCCTCGGCGCGTTCATCTCCTTGCGCGGTCAGCCGAGCGGCAGCTTAGGTGAGGCGGCGCTCGCCGCGGGCGGGCCGGTGCTCGGCAGTGTCGCCGCGCTGGCCTGTGTCGGGCTCTATGGTTGGACGCACCAGCCCTTGCTGCTGGCGTTGGCCTACGTCGGCTTCTTCCTGAATCTGTTCAACCTCATCCCGATGTCGCCGCTGGACGGTGGCCGTATCCTCGGCGCGGCGTCGCGCTGGGCCTACGTGGCCGGGTTGCCGGTGCTGGCTGTGGTCGCCATCTGGCGGATGAACCCGTTCCTCTTCTTTATCCTCTTCCTGGGCGCGCTGGACGCCTTTCAGCGCTTCCGCTACGGCGCCGCCAAAACGTCCTACTACTCCATCTCGCCGGCCGCGCGTTGGGCCGTTGCCGGCGGCTACTTCCTGCTGGCCGCCTTGCTGGCCTTGGGAATGAGCGAGACCCACACGGCGTTGCAGGTCTTGCGGACCGGCGTCGCAGGGTGACTCCTCCTCATCCTCCCTGTGGCGGGGCTCGCCAGGGCAGGCAGCCGTTCGTACCGGATGGCTCGCTGTAGGGGCTGGCCTTGTGCCTGCCGTTCTGGCTGCATCAGCCGGGAAGT
Organism: uncultured Chloroflexota bacterium; assembly: GCA_937967325.1. Classification (GTDB taxonomy): domain Bacteria; phylum Chloroflexota; class UBA4733; order UBA4733; family UBA4733; genus UBA4733. The sequence goes on along the minus strand of CALBSQ010000016.1, from coordinate 1,846 downwards.
TCATCGGGCACGGCCGTCAGGGCAGGCACAAGGCCAGCCCCTACACGCATGCCCCCACCTGCCAGATATCTGCCTTGTGATCCACGCCGCGGGGAGGATGAGGAGGGGTCACCCGGCTCACCGTAGTGGCTGATTCTCCAGTGAGCTCCACAAGAGCAGGCTGGCGACGGTGCAGTAGGGATGCCATGGCGTCCCGCGCGCGATCAGCTCTTTCTTGGTGGGTAACGCTGGTAGCTCGTAGGCGCGCTTGACGGCGTTGCGCACGCCGTAGTCATCGGCGGGCAGCACGTCGAGCCGGCCCAGCGAGAACATCAAGAACATTTCGGCCGTCCAGGGGCCGATGCCGCGGACGGCCACCAGCTCGGCCACCACCTCGTCGTCGCTCAGCTCATCCATGCGCTCCAGCTCGAGGCGGCCGTCTAGCACGTGCGCCGCCAGGTCGTGGAGCGCGGCTACCTTGGCGCGGGAGAGGCCGGCGCCGCGCAAATCGTCGGGCGGCATGGCCGCCATGAGCGACGGATCAAGCGGCGAGGCTGCCGGGAAGAGCACCTCCACGCGCCGCATGATGGCGGCAGCCCCGGCGCTGGAAAGTTGCTGCGAGACGATCGCCATGACGAGCGTGCGAAATAGTCTCGGGTCTACGTTGAGCGACGGCGGGCCGAACCGCTCCAGCATGCTGCCGAGCACCGGGTCGACCGCGGCCAGGCGCCGCGAGCCGGCAGCAATGGCCTCCGCGAGGGCGTCTGTCGTAGTCGCTCCTCCCCACACCGGGCTGCCTCCTTGAAGGCCTACTGCCAGCAGGCGCGCGGCGACCCGATCCGCCTTCACCGTGGCCGGCACGCTGCATCTGCGCTATCTTACCGGACGTGGCCAGACGATGGCCGGCAGTGGAGAGGACGCTACCTTTGAAGTACAAGAAGCTCGGCCGCACGGGCCTCAAGGTATCCGAAATTTGTCTTGGCTGCATGACCTTCGGCAACCAGGCCGACGAGGCCACCAGCAAGGCGATTGTCCAGCGCGCGCTGGATGCCGGGGTCAACTTCTTTGATACGGCGGATGTCTACAACGCGGGCGTGTCCGAGGAATTCACAGGTCGAGCGCTGAGGGACGTTCGGAACAGTGTCGTCTTAGCAACCAAGGTCCATGGCCGGGTTGGTCCTGGCCCGAACGACCAGGGCCAGTCGCGCAAGCACATCATGGATGGCATCGGGCGGAGTCTTCGACGGCTCCAGACCGATTATGTCGATCTCTATCAAGTTCACCGTTTCGATTCGGAGACGCCGCTGGAGGAAACGCTCGGTGCGCTGAATGACCTGGTGCGTCAGGGCAAGGTGCGCTACATTGGCTGCTCCAACTACGCGGCCTGGCAGCTCTGCACGGCGCTGTGGACGAGCGACCAGCTGGAGCTGGCGCGCTACGACTGCTTGCAGCCGCGCTACAACCTGATCTCCCGTTCGATCGACGAGGAGATGCTGCCACTGTGCGCGGCCCAAGGGGTCGGCGTCATCGTCTACAACCCGCTGGGCGGCGGAATGCTCACCGGCAAGCATCAGCGCGAGGCGCCGCCGCAAGCCGGCACGCGCTTTGCCAATAATCAGATGTACTTCAATCGCTACTGGCGCGATCGCGTTTTCGATGCGGTCGACCGCCTACGCGAGATCGCGGACGGCAGCGGCCGTACGATGGCCCAGGTCGCATTGGCCTGGTGCCTGGCGAATCCGGTGGTCACCTCTGCTATCTTGGGCGCGAGCCGCGTGGCGCAGCTCGATGAGACCTTGCCCGCTACCGAGGTCGCCTTGACGCCAGAACAACTCACACAGCTCGACGAGCTCTGGGAGATCGTCGG
>CALBSQ010000015.1 GCA_937967325.1 uncultured Chloroflexota bacterium | reverse complement strand
TCCATCGACGTCACTCCGCTGCCGGCCCGCGGCCGGCTGCCGCCGAAAACACGCAAGACTGGGGCGCCGAGTCGCCCCGCGACGTCGATTCCATCCTTGACCACCTGTACTTGGGCGGCGCGCAACTCGGGATCGGCCTGAACAAAGTTGTTCCCGACCGCATAGGCGGCGAGCCCAAGGTGATTGCGATGCAACCAACCAGGAATCTGCTCGATCTCCGCCGCCTGGTCGGTCCAGTAATAGGACAGCAGGTCGACACCGTCCAGGCCGATCTCACCGCAATAGTCGAGAAACGATTCGATTGTCGCCTGGCCGGCCCGAGCCGGTCGGTTGAAGCTGTACATGGTGCAGCCGAGTTTCACTGGTGTACCCTCTCCGTGGTGAGTGACGAGCCATGGTCGCTCACCGGACACTATAGCGTCCTAAGAGGCGGAACATTCCGGACTCAATTGGCGAAAGCCGCTGGCGCGGTCACGGCCCCCGGTGCCGGGTCGGTTGGCTATTCGAGGACGCCGCACCGACGGCGGGATCAGGGCGTATAGCAATACGCCCCTACCGGTACCACCGGCATCTGGTAGGGGCGTATTGCTATACGCCCTGATCCCCCACCAGCCTAATCCCGCCTATGGCCAACCGCCTCAGCGCCGGGGGCCGTCACCGCGCCAGCGGCTTTCGCCCGTCTACGATCCCGCCGGTGGGTTCACGCTGTCATCGCCCGTCGCCGCCTGCGTCGTCCCGAAGGCGGGTCCGGTGGCGCCGGGCGATGGCGCTCCGTTGGTCCTCGCCGCGGCAATTGCGGGGATTTGGTCCATCGACTGCGGCAGCATACCCTGCGGCCGGCCGGGCAGGGGCGCATCGTCGCCTTCGATCTGGCGAACGATGGCGTAGGCTTCCTCGCCGACGAGCTCGTCCTTCTCCAGCAGCGCTTGCGCAATGGCTTCCACTGCCAGCCGGTGCTCGTTGAGCATCTTGCGAACGTTGATGTACCGCCAGCGCAGCATGCGCTCGACCCGTCGCTGCGTACGGGGGTCGCTGCCGCCACCGACAGAGAGCGCCGATGCGAATGTGCCGTCCATGCCGAGCACGCGGATCGCCCAGTTGGCGATATTGGTCGCTTGTGCGAAGTCGCTGACGACGCCGTTGTATTGCGTGCCGAGGAACAGCTCCTCGGCCGCGCGGCTGGCCAGAGAAATGTCGATGTGCGCCATGAGGTCTTCGCGGCTCTCGGTGTGATACTCGTGCAACTGCTTGGGCATCGCGAAGCCCAGCGCGCCGCCGTGCCGGATGATCGACACTTTGGCCAGGCGGTCACGCCGTAGCAAGCGCATCATGGCGTAGGCGTGACCGGCCTCGTGGTAGGCCAGCATGCGGCGTTCCTCGAAGGCCATGCCGCGGATGGGCTCTTTCAGGCCAAGCTCATGGACATCGATGGCGTGGCTAATGTCAGGATAGCTAATGGCGCCACGCCCAGCGAAGTGGGCCTGGATCAGCGCCTCATTGATGATGTGCTTAATTGCGACCGGCGTATAGCCGATCGTATCCCCGACCACCGTGTCCATCGGCAGCGCCTCATGGGCCACCTTGGCGAGATAATACTCCAGGATCTCTCGACGTCCGTCGGCGTTGGGCAAGTGGACGGCTAGCTTCCGATCGAAGCGTCCAGGTCGGAGCAGGGCTTCATCGAGCGTCTCCACCAGGTTGGTCGCGCCCATGGTCAGCACCGGTACGCGCTCGGCCTTCCCTTTTTTCATCCCCAGGCGGCGGAGCAACCGCGTCTTCATGGTTTGATCCATGGGCGGGGGGTCGAGCTGCATAAGCAACTCATTGATGATGCCGCCGCCACCGCCCATGCCCATCATTCCCATCCCCATGGAGGGCATCTGGCCGGCGCGGCGCTGTCCGACGGCATCAATCTCATCAAGAAAGAGGATGCAAGCGCCGTACTTGCGAGCAAATTTCTTGGCTTTTCGGTACAGCATCTTGATAGTCAGTGAGCCCATGCCCATCCACATGCTCTGGAGGCCGGCGCTGGAACAATAGCCGAAGGGCACACCCGCCTCTGTGGAGATGCACTGCGCGAGGTAGCTCTTGCCGGTTCCTGGAGGGCCGTACAGCAGCAGTCCGCGTGTCGGCTCGCCACCCATCTGCTTGAATTCCTTGATGCCGCGCAACAGCGCAACGACGCGCCGGGCGACCTCCAGCACTTCAGGATTGCCGCGATAGTCATCGAAGGTGAATCCCGCCTCACCGGGCCGCAGCCAATAAATACGTGGCCGCCCCAGGAAGTACATAAGTCCGGCAAACTGCACGATCATGAAGAAGACGGCGAAGAGCAACTGGAACAGCAGGGCCAGAACAGTAGGCAGGGCCCCGGAGAAGCGTTGCAGGAGAGGTAGCGCGACTACCCAGAAGATGACAACGATGATGAGAAATACGATGACGCGAACAATGTTCTTGCCGAACCAGCCGAAGAAGCGATCCATGCCGTCGTCGACGCTCTCGTTCAGACTCGGCCCCGGACGCTGCGCTTGAGCAGGCATGCTGGGCAATCCTTTCCGTACGCCGGAACGAGGCGTACCTGCGAAGGGACGATCGGCGGAAACGCTTCGCGTCCTACTCGATCTTGACTATTTTACCTTGCTGGTCGAGCGTAAACAGATAGGTGACCTGATTGGTCTGCCCACCCTGATTAACGGTCAGGAGGTACAGGTAGACGGCGTTACCGTCTACCTCCCGGACGCCGCCCACGTAGGTGATCTGCTGGGTGACTCCCAGGCTTGGCTTAATCTGATCAAGTTTGGTCTGCAACTGCTGAACAGTTCCGCCCTGCTTTACGGTGTCGCTGAGTAGGCCCCACATCGTCGCGGCGTCTCCCGTCTCCTGGGCATGAAAGTACTGCACCGGCGTCTGGGGCGGCGGCAGCGACCCTTGCGCCGAGCTGAGCGTCGCTGGAGCCGAGGCGCCCTGCGGTCGAACCGGCAATGACGGCGGCGCAAAGTAGTACACGGCGCCTCCCGCGGCCACCAGCATCAGCACGATGAGCGTACTGATGCGCGGATGCCGCCGGATGCCCATGAAGAAACCAACCAGAGCGAGGAGGAGAACCTTCAGGGGAAAGCGGATGATGCGAACGAGCAATGAGCGCTTCCGGCGTGGCGAACGCTCCGGTTCAGGCTCGATTATCGTAGCCATGTCACCTCGCCTTTGTGCTGTTTCCTTACCCGCTATCGCGGCAACGAAAACGGCTCCGCTACCGCATTCCGCTGCCGGCGGGAAAGAGCAGTGTCGCACCCATCGCCCAGGCCATCCCTAGTCATGGTACGGCCCTATTCGGCAGACCGTCAAGGGAGCATCCTTGCCTAAGTGCGCCACACGTTGTCGCGCCGTTAGCTCGCTTGTGTGGGTTGGCGGAGGG
>CALBSQ010000014.1 GCA_937967325.1 uncultured Chloroflexota bacterium | reverse complement strand
CGGCAGGGTACCCGCCCAACAGTTTGTCGAGCTCCCCCGGCGGTGTCGCCGGGAGCAGGGCGTCGTTGAAGGAACGCGGCGAGCCGTGGTAGCAGAGTAACGTGCCGCCGTGATCGAGCGGTACCTCGACCGTTGGTGCAAAGGAGCGCAAAAAGGCGCGGTCGTCCGCTTCGAGCTGATCCGCGCCCCAGCGTAGCCAGTCCTCCTCTTGCCCGGCAGCCTTGGCTGGCGGCGGCTCGGCCAGCCAGGCGTCGGTGTTGCCCATGACCACCGGGCAGCCCAGCTCCCGCAGACGCCCGACGACCTCCCTCGGCTGTGGCCCCATCGCCGCGACGTCACCCAGGCACACCACCCGGTCGGTTTCGTCAAGCCGGGCGTCGGCAAGCACGGCCTCCAGCGCCGTCAGGTTGCCATGGATGTCGGACAGTAGGATGATGCGAGCCATGATTTCTCCTCACCAGCGTTCATCATTTCTGTGCATCTCTGGACCGCCCATATCGCGCCGTCAGTATGGCCAGCCTATCGGTGATGCGCTCGTCCAGGTCGCCGGCGGTGCAGCGCCAGCGCCAGTTCCCTTGCGGCTCACCTGGCCTGTTCATGCGCGCGGCGCCTCCCAGGCCAAGTATGTCTTGCAGGGGAATGATGGCGGTGTCTGCCACCGAGGCGTGGGCCAGGCGGATGAGGTCCCAGACCGGGTCGGTACCGTCTGATCCCATATACTCGAGGGCACGCTGGCGCTCCGTGGCGGGTACGCCGGCCAGCCAGCCGGCGCTGGTGTCGTTGTCGTGGGTGCCCGTGTAGACCACACAGTGGCGGGTGTAGTTATGTGGAAGATGAGGATTATCGGCGCCACCGCCGAAGGCGAATTGCAAGACGCGCATGCCGGGCAGGTCGAAGCGATCGCGCAGCGCCTCGACGTCCGGGGTGATCAGGCCCAGGTCTTCGGCGATCATTGGCAAGGTCCCCAGCGCCTTCTCCATCGCCCGGAAGAAGGTAGCGCCGGGGCCGCGCAGCCAGCGACCGGTTTCGGCGGTGGGGGCGCCGGCGGGGATGGCCCAGTAGCCGGCAAAGCCGCGGAAGTGGTCCAGGCGTACCACGTCCGCCAGGACTAGCGCCGCGCGCAAGCGATCCACCCACCAGGCATAGCCGGTTCGTGCCAGGACGCCCCATCGGTACAATGGGTTCCCCCAGAGTTGGCCCGTGGCGCTGAAATAGTCCGGCGGGACGCCGGCAAACAGTGTGGGCTGTCCGTCGTGCCCCAGGGTGAAGAGGTCGCGATGCGCCCAACAGTCGGCGCTGTTGTGCGCCACGTAGATGGGCACGTCGCCGATGATGTCGACGCCGCGCTCGGTCGCGAATTGCTTGAGCGCCGACCATTGCTGGAAGAAGAGAAACTGGGCGTAGCGGTGGGCCTGCACGTTCCCCGCCAACTGCTTCGCCCACCTCGCCACGGCTTCCGGCTGACGTCCGGCGATATCTGCCGGCCAGTCCGTCCATGGGGCGCCGCCGTGGGCGTCCTTCAGCGCCATGAACAGGGCGTAATTGTCCAGCCAGGAGCGGTTCGCCTCGGCAAACTGCTCAACGGCCTGGCATGCTGCCGCCGAGGCGTTTTGCACATGCAAACGAAAGGCCTGTTCCAGGAGCTTCCATTTGTACGTGCTCACCCCATCGAAGTCCACCTCCTTCTCGGGGAACGCGGGGACCTCCTGCCGACCGGAAGCCGGCAGCAGACCCTCCTCGATAAGCCGCTCGGGGCTGATCAGCAGCGGGTTGCCGGCGAAGGCGGAGTACGCCTGATAGGGAGAGTCGCCGTAACCGGTGGGACCAAGCGGCAGCATCTGCCAGTAGCGCTGGCCGGCCGCTGCCAGGAAATCGACGAACCGGTAGGCGGAGGGACCGAGGTCACCAATCCCATAGGGGCCGGGCAGCGACGTCGGGTGGAGCAGTATGCCGCTGGCCCGAGGCACGGTCGTATCCTCCCCAATGCCTGGCGGCGCCCTCACCAGGCGCCAGGATAGCCTCGCCACCGCGCGCTGTCTAGTGCATCAACAGGAGACCTGTTGGGACATGTGTGCAGACCGACAAGAAGGTATTTATCTGGGGACACCCCAGACCCCGCCCTGACGGGGCACTAGGCGACGATGGTTGCGATTGTCATCGTGGTGGGCGCGATGCTGCCGGCAGGATAGGTGAGGAGGCGGCAACCGGCGCCTTCGGTTCCACGGGATAGGACGCACGCCAAGCCGCGTAGCCGCCGGCGAGCGCCAGCGCCTCGAAGCCCAGGTTGCGCAACTGCCGCGCCACACGGGCGCTGGTCGCCTCGCGCGGTCAGGTGCAGTAGGCGACGACGGCTCGCTCGCGAGAAGCCGTCGTCGCCCAGGCTTGAGCCTGGTCAGGGAGTACGCGCACGCTGCCCGGTATCTGCGCGTCGTCGGCGTCGTACTGCCCTCGCGTGCGCACGTCCAGCACGACTGGAGGGTCCGCCTCTGCCAGCCGGCTAGCCAGAGCGTGCGGCGTGATCCGTGGCACGTCCACCGCGTCGCCCTGGAATAGGCCGCCGGCAGTCCCCTCGCGTTCCTCATTGGGTGTCTTGGCTGCTCGAGCCACGCGGCGCGCGTACCAGGAGGACACGGGCGTGGCCGTGACCCCGTGCGCCACCGCGGACACCAGTACGACCATGCCGGTAACCGCCAGCAGCCGCGCCGCGTCGGGCGCCCTGGCCTCCACCACGAGCAGGGCGAGGAGGAGTGAGCTGAGGCCGCGTGGCCCGAACCAACTGATGAAGGCGCGGCCAACTCCGCTCATCCTCGCCCGCAGCAGCACGACGCCCATGGCGAGCGGACGCACGATGCCGATGGCGACGATCGCCAGGACAAACGCCGGGAGGAGCGCGATCGTCCCTAGGAGCGAGGAAAGCACGGCCCCAAAGAGCAGGAACGCCAGCAGCATCAGCATCTCGGCGGTCACCTCGCCGTATTCGAGAAAGCAGTCGCACAGCGACACGTCAAAAATGGCAACCGCCAGGCCGGCAAAGAACGCGGCCAGGAAGCCATCGCCACCAGCGGCCTGGGCGGCGGTGTAGGCGGCGAGCACGAGGCCCAGCCCGTACAGCGCCTGGTACTCACGGCGAACGCCGTGCCAGGCATCGATGCGCCCCATGAGCCAGGCTCCGACGCCGCCCACCGCCAGTCCGACCGCCGGGCTGAGCACGAGCAACTGCGCGAAGAAGGTAATCCAGCCGAGTACACCGCTTGTCCCTGCCTGACTGATCGCGATCAAGGTAAGGATGATCGGCAAGAGGACGACGTCGTTCATACCGGCCTCGACGGTGAGCGCCCGCCGCACGGAACGTGGGATCCGCTCGTTACGGACAACATCGCGCAATATGATCGGGTCGGTAGAGGCGAGGATGGCGCCGAGCAGCAGCGACTGGAGCAGGCCGGTCCGCACCAGCAAGTGGGCGGCAACCGCGACACCAGCCACCGTCAGCGCCGTACCGGGCCCCAGGGAAAGCACCGGCGTCCGCCAGTCGCGCCGCAGCTCATCGACCTGCAGGTTCACCGCGTCGAGGAAGAGCACCAGGGACAGGCTGACGGCCCCGACGGCGGCGAGGGCGGGATGCTGGGGTGCAAGGGTCAACATGCCCAGACCGGCCGGTCCCAGGAGCAGACCGAGCCCTAGGAAGAGCATCGGGAAGGAGAGCGGCGCCCGGTCGACCAGCCCGGAGACCAGGGCGGAGACGGTCAGGACAATCGCGAGCAAGGCGAACCACAGCTCGAAGCTCGGCATCACACCTCCAGGCTCGTTGCCACTAACGCTAATCGCACAACGGATCAACGGGCCCCGGTGGGACCTTGGAGCCTGTGGCGAAGCAGGCGCGGGTATACTACCCGCCTACAGGCACAGTTGGAACCCGGCCGCGTCGCGTCCGGTCCCGAGTGGTGATCAGAGCGATCAGGTCGGGCGTGCCGGGAGGAGATACGGGACATGGACGCTGTCACGCTGCTCCGGATGCAACTTCAGAACGCTCACCAGACGCTGGAGGGCACGTTGGGCGACATCGGACACGAGCCTGCCCACTGCGAGCCGGGCGGGCGGGCCTTCAAGGTCGCGGCCAACTACGCCCACGTCGTCTTCAGCGAGAACGCCATCATCAATGGAATGTTCCGGCAGGCAGCGCCGCTCTTCGCGTCGAGCTGGGCGGGACGCACCGGCTTCAGCGAGCCAATGCCCGACCCCACGGCCGGCGCCAACTGGCCGGGGACTCACGACGCCTGGGCCCGCAAGGTAACGGCGGACTTCCCGAAAGTCAGGGATTATGCGCACGCGGTACAGGCCGACGCGGAGGAGTACGTCGGCTCGCTGACACCGGAGGATCTCGACCGTACCTTCACCCCACCCTGGCCGGGAGTGCCGGCCATGCCGCTGGCGCTGGCCATCACGATCCTCGTGATCGGCCATTACTTCAGCCTGGCCGGGGAGATGTCAGCCGGCAAGGGCGTGCTCGGCTTGCAGGGCTATCCTTTCTAATACGACAGCGAGCCGGCGCCCTAGCGCGGACGGGATCGTCTTTTTGAGGGCGCTTTGTGTTGGAACGCGAGAGTCGCTCATGGGAGCGGGCGAGAGCGGACCTTGCCTTCTTCGATCACCGTGAACCGCTGGGCGAACCGGTCAGCCTCCCATGTGACGAGGATGTTCCCGACTATCGCGGCCTTTTGTTCGGGCAGGTATCGATCGTCGAGTCGATACAGCACGACGCCGGCACTGGGCGCCGGGCGTCGGTCGCGGAAGACGTAGCCGGCGAAGTCTAGATCGGCGGTTAGGAGAAGCGCCCGTTGTTGGATCGCTCGGTCGAGGCCGTCGTCGAGCGCGCCGCGGTCCCGCTCGACGACGGCCTCGACGACGTGCCCGTCCTGGCGCAATCGCCGAATAATCGGGAACTCGACATCCTCATCCGCCAATATCCTCACCCGAGCTGCTCGTCGAGCACATCATGCACCGGCGACTGACTCGTCGCGCCTACCAGCACGGGTTTGCGCGCGAGCTGCCCGGCATAGGCGATGGCGGCGTTGATCTGCTCGCGCGATAAATGGGGGTAGGCCCGCGGGATATCCTCGATCGCGTAGGAGCCCGCCAGCATCTGGAGCACGCGCTCGACGGTGATCCGGGTACCTGCGATGGTCGGCCGCCCTCCCATGCGGGCGGGATTGCCGACAATACCAGGCGCGAGGACCGTGTCAGGTGGCGCAACCATGCCCACTGCCCCCTTACTGGCAGGCTGTCGTCGTTTCCCAAGGACACGACATTGCCCAATTGTACTACGGCCGATAGCTCTCTTGTTGCCTTCGAACTCGCTAGCCTGCCCTTGACGGGTAAGCCATACCTTACTACTGTCCCGCTAACCGCGCCACTGCGTCTGCTACCGTGGACACGAACAGAGCAGGAGCCAAGAGACATGAACCGTTTGCAGCGCCTGATTGCTAGTCGCCCATCGTGGGAGCGCCTGCGCCGCTCTCTCGCAGTGTACAGGGACCTGCCACGCATCTTCCGGCTCGGAGCGTCGGTGGCGCCCGGGCGCGTGGCAGCGATGCTGCTTATCTACACCGTCTACAGCCTGCTCCAACCGGCCGGCGTCTGGTTCTCCAAGCTGCTCGTCGACGCTGTCCGGCTGAATCAGACCACTATGGCGCTACTGATCGCCGGCGCCTACGTCGCCCTGCGGCTGGTCGGTAACGCGCAGGGCTTCGTCTACGAGGTCGTGGTCGCCGGCTTTCGTGACCGGGCGCTCTATCACCTGCATATGCGGCTGATGCAGAAGGCGACGGAGATGCCAGACCTCTCCCTGTTCGATACACCCAGCTTCTACGACCGGTTGCAGAACGCGCGCAACGCCGTGCCGCAGGTCCACATGCTGGTCAACCAGACCGTCAACGTGGCCTCTATCGTCGTGGTGTTCGTCACGCTCCTGGGTATCCTGGCGCGACTGAATCCGCTGGCGTCACTCGTGGTCTTCCTCACGGCCATCCCCACCTACTTTGCCCAACTGCGCTTCGCGCACGGCTCCTGGGGCGTCTACCGAGGCCAGACCCCTGATTCGCGGCGGCTGGACTACTACACCCAACTGCTCACCGGCGACAGCGGCGCCAAGGAGGTCCGGCTGTTCGACCTGGCCGGCTTCTTCCTGGATCGATATCGCCGGACCTACACCAAGCTCCTGGCCGAGGTGGAGACCTTCCGCCGCACGCAGACCAAAGCCCTGCTGCTGCTCTCCGGCGTCTCATCCTGCGGCGCCGGCGCCGTGCTGCTGTACACCGTGTGGCAGGCTGCCGGGGGGAGCATCGGGCTGGGCGACCTCGTCCTCTACATCGGGACGATCTTCATGGTCCAGTCGACCTTGGTGAGCATCCTCACCAACGCCGCCGGCCTCTATGAAAAGGTACTGCAGACCTCCGCCCTGCCTGACTTCCTGGCGATGGAGTCGCCGATGCGACTGGCAATCCCCGGCCGCCCGTTCCCGCGGCCCTGGCAGCAGGGGCTGGAGCTGCGCGACGTGACCTTCCACTACCCGGGCACGGAGCGTCCGGTGCTCCAAGGCGTCAGTATGACCATCCGCCCGGGCGAGACCATGGCCGTCGTCGGCGTCAACGGCTCCGGCAAGACCACGCTGGTCAAGCTGCTCTGCCGCCTCTACGACCCCTCCGAGGGTCAGATCCTGCTGGACGGCCGTGACCTACGCGACTATGACCTGGCCGACTTGCGACGGCACATCTCGGCCGTCTTCCAGGATTATGCCAAGTACGCCCTCACGGCGGGGGAGAACGTCGGGCTGGCCGACCTCAGCCGAATGGACGACCGTGCCGGCCTCACCGCCGCGATAAAACAGGCCGGGGCCGCCGCCGTGGTGGCGACCCTGCCGCGTGGACTCGACACACCGCTGGGCCGACAGTTCGACGATGGCCTGGAGCTCTCCACCGGCCAGTGGCAGAAGCTCGCCCTGGCGCGCGCCTTCTTCCGCGACGCGCTCCTGCAGATCCTGGACGAGCCGACGGCGGCGCTGGATCCGCAGGCGGAGTACGAGGTCTACCTGCGCTTCCAGGAGCTCACGAGGCGAGCTATCAGCGATCAGCGGTCAACTTTCAGCGGGTCGCACGATGGGACGACGGCTGACCGCGGTCGGACGACCATCCTGATCAGCCACCGCTTCTCCACCGTCCGGATGGCCGACCGCATCTTGGTGCTGGCGGAAGGGCGGATCGCCGAGGCGGGCAGCCACGACGAGCTGCTGCGCCAGAATGGCATCTACGCCGACCTCTACGAGAAGCAGGCGTCGCGCTATCGGTAATGGACCAGTTGCGGGTCGCTCACATTGGGGGAATCGGGCGGATGGGAAGACGCGGTGTAGGGGCTGGCCTTGTGCCTGCCCAATAGGCATCAATTTTAGGCGATCTTTCTCTGGGGTTCCGGATCGGGGCCGAAGGCGAGCAGGCGTTGGGCAGTGGAGGGCTTGGCACGGCGCGTGGTGACGCGGCCGGCGCTCGGCAGTTCCTCGGCCAGGTCGGCCAGCGCCAGGCGCTGGCGGTCCGGCTGGCCGCGGGCGCGGGCGAGGGCGTGACGGCGCACCAGGTCCGTCGCCTTGACCAGGCTGCGGCGGGGTCCGCCCAGGAGGCGAGGAGGAGACACCAGTGGGCGATGAGCACGCCGAGCAACTTGGCGTAGACCTCGCTGAGGATGCGCCAGGGGTTGGCGCTGCGCCACGCGTCCACGCGGCCGTCCTGCTTCCAGCGCTTGAACAGCAGCTCGACTTGCCAGCGGGCGCCGGCCAGGGCCAGGATCTCCGGCACGGCCAGGAGGGCGGCGGGGGCGGTGGTGAGGAAGGCGTCCCAGCCGGTCAGGGTCAGGCTGGCCTGGCTGGGGGTGCGCCCCTCCCGCTTGGCGGCGCGGCGC
>CALBSQ010000013.1 GCA_937967325.1 uncultured Chloroflexota bacterium | reverse complement strand
GCCCGCTGCCTGGTGCAGGCCGACCTCATCTTCGGAATTGGCTGCAGCTTCTCGGCCGGCAACTTTTCGACGCGCCTCCCCGCCGGCAAGACGATGGTGCAGATCACCAACAGCGAGCGGGACATCGCCAAGGCCTACCCGATCGAGCTGGCGATCCTGGGCGACGCCAAGCTGGTGCTGCGCCAGCTGATCGAGGCCATCCGCGCCGAGCCGGGGACGAAGAAGCGGCCCGGCGACGAGGTGGCGGCGGAGGTCCACGCGGCGAAAGCGGCGTTCTTGCAGACCTGGCAGCCGCGCCTGACCTCCGACGAGACGCCGATCAATCCGTATCGAGTCATCTGGGATCTCACGCATACCGTGGACCGGCGGCAGACCATCGTCACGCACGATTCGGGCAACCCGCGCGACCAGATGCTCACCTTCTACGAGGCGCTCACACCGCGCGGCTACCTGGGCTGGGGCAAGTCCACCCAACTGGGCACTGGGCTCGGGATGGCGCTGGGCGCGAAGCTCGCCGCGCCGGAGAAGCTGGTGGTGAACGTTATGGGCGACCTGGCCTTCGGCACGGCCGGCCTCGAAGTGGAGACCGCCGTTCGCTCCGGCCTGCCGATCCTCACCATCGTGCTGAACAACTCCTGCATGGGCGGCTACGGCCACCACATGCCGACGGCTAGCGAGCGCTACGGCGCCAACCGCCTCTCCGGGCGGTATGCGGGCGTGGCGGCCAGCCTCGGCGCCTACAGCGAGCAGGTCGAGCGACCTGGCGACGTCGTGCCGGCCATCCGTCGTGGCATCGAGGCCACCCGCAACGGCCAGACGGCCGTCCTGGAGATGATCACCAAGGAGGAGCCAGTCTACCCGAGCGCCCCGGCCATGCTGGCGGCCGCCGCCGAATCCTGAGCGCGTGACTGACCCGGAGGGCTCGCCGCCGCGCTGCGCCTGGGCGACGACGCCCCTCGCCATCGCCTACCATGACGAGGAGTGGGGCGTGCCACTCCACGACGACCGTGCGCTGTTCGAATTGCTCGTGCTGGAGGGCGCCCAGGCTGGCCTGAGCTGGGAGACCATCCTGCGCAAGCGCGCGGCTTACCGCGCCGCCTTCGACGGGTTCGACCCGGCGCGGGTGGCTGCCTACGACGAGGCGAAGTCGCGGGAGCTGCTGGCCGACGCGGGCATCGTGCGTCACCGCGGCAAGATCGCGGCGGCCATCGCCAACGCCAGAGGCGTCCTCGCTGTCCAACAGGAATTCGGCAGCTTCGACGACTACCTCTGGCGGTTCGTGGAGGGCCGTCCGCGTCAGAGCACCTGGCGCTCGCTGGCCGAGCTGCCGGCGCGCACGCCCGAATCCGAAGCGATGAGCGCGGACCTGAGGCGGCGCGGCTTCGCCTTCGTCGGCCCGACCATCTGCTATGCCTTCATGCAAGCGGTGGGCATGGTCAACGACCACACGGTCGATTGCTTCAGATATCAGGCGATAGCGGCTGCCACTGGGTCGGCCACGGCCGGCGCGGCGGCGGGCAGGCGATAGAGCTCGCGCGCCGTCTCACTCATCACCCGCGGACGCAGCTCCGGCGGGAAGGCGCGGGCCGCGAAGTCGGGCGTGTCGCCGTCCCAGTGCGGGAAGTCGGTGGAGAACATCAGCATATGTGCCGCGTCGAACATCTCCAGCATCTGGTGGAAGTGCGCCCCATGTTCCGGCTCCTCCAGCGGCTGCGTGGTGAGCCGGACGTGCTCACGGACGATCTCGCTGGGCAAGCGGTCCAGCCAGGGGGTGGTCATGCGCAGCGCCTTCCAGTTCTTATCGAGACGCCAGAGGATGGGCGGCAGCCAGGAAATGCCGCCCTCGATCAACACGAACTTCAGGGTCGGGAACTTCTGGAAGACGCCCTCGCAGACCATGCTGACCAGGTGGGCGATGTAACTGCCGACCAGGTTCGTGTGCCACTCGAAGTAGCTGCTGGGATAGCCGGCGGCGGTGGGCGGACCGGAGATGCCCACCCCCTCGGTGCCAGGGTGGATGGCCACCGGCAGGTCGTGCTCGGCAGCGGCCGCGTAGATGGGGTGGTAGAAGCGCTGGCCGTAGGGGATGCGGGCGCCGCTGGGCATGATGACCTGGACGACGCCCGGATGGCCGCCCAGGCGGTGGACCTCGCGCGCCGCCAGCTCGGGATCCTGCGCCGGCACGGTGAGCGACAGGCGGAAGCGCGGGTCCGCCGGCAGCCAATCCTGCACGAACACGTCGTTGACGGCGGAGATCAGCGCCGCCGCGTAGTCCGCCTCCGGCGACAGGCCGTAGTGCAACGCGCCGCCCGGATTCAGGACGCCGTACTCGAGGTCGTAGCGGTCGAACAGGTAGGCGGCCAGGCTGCGCGGGCTGGCCTCAATGCGGGCGCCATCCGGCGTGACGGCGTCGGCGCGGTTGACGCCGTTCGGATTCCAATAGCCGAGCGTGCCGGAGCCACGGTTGCCGCCGCGGAAGCGCATACGCCAGGGCTCGGGCAGGAAGTCGGGGACGCGCTTGCTGCTTGCCTCGGGATGGATGTCGGTATCGATGAGGGACAACGGTGTGGCCACGGGGCGCTCCTTCGCACGATCACATGCCACTATGCTAGCGTGCAACGACGATCGTGCGGAGAAGTGGCACGCGACACACGGTGGCCAACCCTCCCTTATACTGATTGGGTATGGCCCACTTATGAGGAGGCGCGGCGATGGTGACGGTCACGGTTGACGACAAGTATCGGGTGTACATTCCCAAGGAGGCACGGGAGGTAATCCACCCCGGCGACGTGCTTTTCTTCGCGCAGGAGGAGACGGAGGCCGGCACGGTTTTCCGTTATGCCAAGGCGATCAACCCCTTTGATGCGCTAGCCGAGGATGCCCTCCGACAGCACGAGCGCGGCGAGACGGTGAAGCTGGAGGATTTCCTGCGCGAGCAGGGAATCGACCCCGAAAGCCTTCCGGTGCCGGCAAGTGCCGATGCCAAGTGAGCGCTACGAGGTGGAGCTCACTAGTCAGGCCTCGAAGGATATGACCGAACTGCGTAGTTACCTGCTGCGAGTGGCCGCGGAACTACTGGAGCTGCGCGACCATCCACGGAAAGGCCACCCTCTGGCCGGCACGTTGCGAGGCGTACGCTCCCTGGAGTTCTCCTTGCCGGGTGGGGCCTATCGCGCAGCCTACGTGGTCGATGACCAGCGCAAGCTCTGCTCTGTCTTTGCCGTCGGGCCCCACGAGAACTTCTACAAGCTGGTAGAGCGCCGCTACGCCGGGCTCAGGTGGTAAGCGAAGGGAGAGCAGCCGCTCTACGCCTGCCATAGGGATATCCCGCGCATGAGTTCGCGAGCGATGCCTCTGGCCTACTGATAGGCGCGAGATTGTAGGCGGTAGAGCTCCGCGTAGAGGCCGTTGCGACCTATCAGCTCCTGGTGGCTACCCTGCTCCACGATCCGGCCGCCGTCAAGCACGATGATGAGGTCAGCCATACGCACGGTGGAGAAGCGGTGGGAGACCAGCAGCGTGACGGTCCCCGCGCTCTCTCCGGCGCGGGCCGCGGCGGCAAAGCGCTCGAAGAGCGCATGCTCGGTTTGGGCGTCGAGCGCGGCGGTCGGCTCATCGAAGATCACCAGCAGCGGCTCGGTCCGCATCAGCGCCCGTCCCAGGGCCAGCTTCTGCCACTGGCCGCCCGAGAGGTCCACGCCGCCTTCCCAGGCCTTGCCGAGCTGCGTCTCCAGCCCTTCCGGCAGGGATTCCGGGACGTCGGCGGCGTCGGCGCGCACTAGCGCTGCCTGCACGGCTGATTGGTCCTCGATGCACGGCAGGTGGCCCACACCGACCGCCTCGCGCGCCAGGAGCTCGAATCGACTGTGATCCTGGAAGGCCACGCTCAGCCGGGCTCGCCATTTCTCGACTGGGAAGCGCTGCAGCTCCACGCCATCGATGAGGACCAGGCCGCTGTCCGGCTCGTAGAAGCGGCAGAGCAGCTTCGCCAGCGTGGTCTTGCCGGCGCCGTTCTCGCCCACTAGCGCCACCACACTGCCCGCGGCTAGCCGGAGCGAGACGTTGGCGAGCACCGCCCGCTTCGACCCCGGATAGCGGAAGGTCACGTCTCGCAGCTCGATCCCGCTCGTGAGCCGCCGCGGCGCCGGCGCGGGATCGAGCGGCGTCCGCTGGACCGAGCGGGCATAGTCTTCCAGCCAGAGATACCGCCTGGCCGTCTTCAGGACGCTGAGGAAGTGTGTCCCGTAGCCCACGGCCGTGGAGACGATGCCGTTCATCCCCGCGGCCAGCCCGATGGTCAGCACCACGTCTCCCGGTGTCGCCTGCCCGCGCACCGCTCGCACCAGCACGAGCCCGATCGCCCCGACGTAGGCGACGCCAAAGACCAGCGCATCGATAGCCCGAAACCCGGCGCTCTGCCAGTCGGCGCGGTTGCGAGCGCCGATGGCGGTGTCGGCGACAGCGTGATGGCGCTTGAGCAGCTCCGCCTCCAGGCCAAATACCCGCAGCTCCTTCCCCACCGCCGCCGACGTGGCGACGCCGAACAGGTGTCTACGCAGACGCTCCGACTCGGCCGCGGCCTCCCTGGCCTGTATCTGAAGGTCTTGCGCCCGCTTGCCCGCCAGGAAGGAAGCCACGCCGAAGAGCGGCAAGAGCAGCAACAGTGGCTGCAACCGGGCCAGGAGCACTACGCTGGCCGCGAGCTGCACGACCACGCGCAGCAGCCCAGCCGTAGCATTCGTCATCCAGGCAAGCATGCGGCGCTCCTCGCGGAGGAGCTCCAGCTGGTCGAGATATTCGGGGAGCTCGTGGTGCGCCAGGCCCACTACCCCACCCATCAGCTCCATCAGGCGCTTGTCGGCCATGACGCCCGCTCGCTCCGCCACTGTGAACAGGAAGTCCACGTAGTAGAGCACCAGGGCCAGCCCGATCCCAGCGGTCAGCGCCATCACCAGCGCCGCCATCAGCCCCTTGGGGAAGCTGCCGGACGTGGCCGCGTCTACCAGCAGCTTCGCCCCGAAGGAGGCCACCGGGACGGTCAACGCCATCAGCGCGCCGCAAGCCAGGAAGAGCGCCGCCTGCCAAGGGGCCGATCGGAAGCCGAAGGCGATGAGCAGGCGGAATCCGCGCAGCGAGTCCTTCATCTCAGGCCCTCCCCGGGGGCGAGGGGGCGAGGGGGCGATG
>CALBSQ010000012.1 GCA_937967325.1 uncultured Chloroflexota bacterium | reverse complement strand
ATGTCCTCAGTATGGCATGCGGATGGCCGATTTACCCTTGCACGGTGAGCGGCCAGGGATTAGCCTGGTTAGTGTCAGCTCTTTGCATGTCCTCGCCAGCGATGTTCCCCCAATAAGCGGGAAGGAGGCCAGGCCTATCGTTTTGGCATAGCGACGCGCCGTTGACCCGGCCATACTTGCGGTCGCTGTGAGCGCTGCCGGCGTTGTTGCCGGCCTTCTCCGGCATGCTCGGACGTATATAAGGAAGGGTAAATCATGAGTCCTTCTTCAGGTGACGAATATCCCGCGCAAGGCCGGCGCAGTCGCCGGCAGCTCTTGCGCCTGATGGCGCTGGGTACCGCGGGGGCTGGGGCCGCCGCGCTCTTGGCCGCCTGCGGCGCCTCGACCACGACTACCGGCGCTACCTCCAGCGCGGCTGCGCCCGCCGCGTCGTCGAGTGCTGCCGCCTCCAGCCCGGCTTCCTCTAGCGCCGCCGGTTCGTCGAGCGCGGCGGCGAGCGCGCCGGCGCCAACCCCGACGCTCGCCCCGGCGGCGCACGTCGGCAGCGGCGGCACCGAGATCCGCTGGCAGTTCCGCGGCAGCCCCGACAACCTGAAGGCGGCGCAGGACACGCTGACCAAGAGCTTCGTGCCCAAGAACGCCAACATCAAGGTCACCATCGAGCCGGCGCCGGACAACCGCGACGAGAAGCTCATCGCCCAGATGGTCGCCGGAACGGCGCCCGACGTCTTCGAGACCTGGGGGGACAACGTCCAGCAATATGCCGAAAAGGGGCAAGTGACGGACGTGAACACCCTGGTCGCCCAGAACAAGGTCGACACCAGCGACTTCTACGCCTGGCAGTGGCGGGACTTCAACATCCCGATCAACGGCGGCCCCAACGGTGGGGGGAGCCAGATGCGCTTCGGCTTGCCCAAGTACGTCAACGTCATGGTGCTGTGGGTCAACAAGGATATGTTCCAGGCGAAAGGCGTCGACCTGCCCACCCTGGACTGGACGCACGACGACTACGCCAACGCCATCACCAAGCTGGCCGTCAAAGATCAGGGGAAGATCAAGGTCGGCGGCGCCTGGATCCCCATGAACTCCTGGGATCGCTACTGGTATCGCGTCGCGATGTGGGGCGGCGACGACGCCAACGCGCAAGACCCGACCAAGTGCGACCTGGGCGAGAAGCCGGCGCAGGACGCCTTCGAGTGGGCGCGCAAGCTGGCCTACGACGACCAGGTGCTCCTCACCACGCAATCCGGCCTGGCCCAGGTCCAGGGCGACCGCTTCTTCAATGGCCAGTTCGCCATCAGCGAGGACGGCTTCTACCCCTTCCAAATGGCGAAGAACAACGCCACGGCCAAGATCAACTGGCAGTACGCCCACGTGCCCAAGGGGCCGGTCACCCGCAAAGTGCTGGGCACGACCGACGGCTTCTCGATGTGGAAGCAGACCCCGCACCAGCCGGAGGCCTGGACGCTGCTGCAATACCTGGCGGGAGTGGACTACCAGACCGCCCAGGTGGAGAGCACCGGGCTGTTGCCGGTGCGGACGTCGGTGCTCAACAATTGGAAGACGATCTGCACCCAGAAGTACCCGGAGCTGGCCAACGCCAACCTCACCGTCGGAGCTGACGCTATGACGATGGGCTACCCGGGTAACCGCAACTTCTTCAAGAACACGACGGCGGCCCAGGAGCTCATCGTCCCGGCGCTGCAGAAGGTCTTCGACGTTGGCAAGACGCCCGTCACCTACTTCCAGCAGGTGGCGTCGCAGGTGACCCAAACCGAGAAGAGCGGCTAGTCCGCCGCGGACGGGGCGTGGGAGAGCGGAGGTCGCTTTTCCCACGCCCCGTCCCATTCCTTGCGCGCGTATAATCCTGCCATTCGCCGTTCTTGAGCACGAGGAGGTGCGACCAATCATGGCACGTCAGACTGCCGTCGAGGGGGCCCTGCCGCGGGTACGCGGCCGAACCCGCCTGTCCCAGCGCGCCCAGGAGGAGATCTGGGCGTACGTCTTCATATCGCCCTGGGTGATCGGATTCCTCATCTTCACCTTCGGCGCCATGGCCTTTTCGCTGGGCCTCAGCTTCTACAACACCGATCTCCTGCAGCCCGCCAAATTCACCGGCCTCGACAATTACGCCACCCTCATCCATGATCCCCTGTTCTGGAACGCGGTGCGGGTCACCTTCCTCTACACCATCATGCTCGTGCCGTTCGGTACCGCTATCGCGCTCATCATCGCCGTCCTCCTCAACCAGAAGATCAGGCCGCTCGGCTTCTGGCGCACGGTCTACTACCTTCCCGCGTTGGTCAGTGGCGTCGCGGTGGCCGTGCTGTGGGGCTGGGTGCTCGACGCCAACTACGGCCTGCTCAACACCGCCCTGGGCTGGTTCGGCCTGCCGCAGCCGCGCTGGCTGCTCAGCGAGTTCTGGGTGCTGCCCGGCATCGTGATGATCGCCCTCTGGGGGGCGGGGGCCAACATGCTCCTCTATCTCGCCGGGCTGCAGAACATCCCCACGCAGCTCCAGGAGGCCGCGCGCATCGACGGGGCCAGCTCCTGGACGGTCTTCTTCCGCATCACCTTGCCCTTGCTCACGCCGACGATCTTCTTCAACTTCCTGACCAACATGATCGGCTCTTTCCAGGTCTTCAATACTAACTACATACTCACACAAGGCGGGCCCAACAACGCCAGCACGACGTTGGTGCTGTTCCTTTACGGCAAGGCTTTCCGGCAGTTCCACTTCGGTTACGCATCGGCCGTGGCCTGGGCGCTCTTCCTCATCATCATGTGTTTCACCTTGCTCGTCTTCCGCAGCTCGGCCCGCTGGGTCTACTATGAAGGAGGTCTGCGCTCCTGATGGCTACGACCACGTTGTCCGCGCCGGCGCTGCGCCGGCAGCGCGTCCTCCGCCCGACCGCGATTGGCGGGCGGCTCGTTATCTACGCTGTTGTCCTGGTAGGCGCAGCGATCTTTTCGCTCCCCTTCATCTGGATGCTCTCGGCGTCGGTAAAGCCGCCGGGTGAGGTGTTCATTTACCCGCCGAAGTGGATCCCCAGCATCTGGGTCTTCGGCAACTATGCCAAACCATGGGGCGAGATACCCTTCTTGCGATTTTACGAGAACACCTTTGCCGTTGCCGGCATCGACATCATTGCTACGGTGTTCTCCAGCTCGATCGTCGCCTTCGCCTTCGCCCGCATGCGCTTCCGCGGGCGGGGCTGGCTCTTCATCCTGGTGCTGAGCACGCTCATGCTGCCGTCACAGGTCACGCTGATCCCGCAATACGTCCTCTACTCCAGGCTGCACTGGGTCAATACGCTGCGACCCCTGATCGTCCCCGTCTTCTTCGGCAGCGCCTTCAACATCTTCCTGCTGCGCCAGTTCATGATGAGCATCCCGAACGAGATGGACGACGCCGCGCGCATGGACGGCGCGACCTGGTTCGGCATCTACTGGCGCATCCTTTTGCCGCTGGCCGCGCCCGCGCTGGGCGTGGTGGCCATCGGCGAGTTCACCTTCCGCTGGAACGACTTCCTGGGCCCGCTGATCTACCTGAACACGCCGGACAAGTTCACCATCCAGCTCGGCCTGCGCATGCTCACTACCCAATACACCTCCGATGTGCCGGGCACGATGGCCATGACCGTGGTGTCGCTCGTCCCGGTGCTGGCCGTCTTCTTCCTGGCGCAACGCTACTTCATCCAGGGCATCGTGATCAGCGGGATCAAGGGGTAAGGAGACGTTTCCATGTTGATCTCAACCCGCGAGAGCGGCATCCCCAGCAGCGAGGAGCCGTACACGCCGCGGTGGGCCATCAATCAGGTGGCCCAGCTTGGGCTGGACGGCATCGAGTTCTCGACCATGCCACCCGGCGGTCCCCGCCTCCGGCGGCGCGGCATCTGGGCGGAGGCGCTGGACGCGGATGCCCGAGCCAATATCAAGCAGGACGCCAAAGACGCCGGCATCGTCATTACCTCGCTCTCTTCGGACTGGGTCTGGGGCTTCTCGGAGTACCACCCCACCCTCGACTCCTGGGAGCGCGGCGGCGAGATCCTTAAGAAGGACATGGAGCTCACGGCGGACCTCGGCGCCCGCGCCTGTCTTATCCACTTCGCCCGTGCCCAGGCCACCTGGGAGCAGGCCAGGCGCTATTGCGCCGCGACGGCGGAGGCAGCGGCGCGGCGCGGCGTGGTGGCCGCCTTCGAGGGGAGCCTCTGGCATCTCTGCGGCCTGGGCGGCATGGACGAGCTGCTGAAGATGGTCGAGGAGATCGATAGCCCCGGCTTCGGCGTCTACGCCCACCCGCGCGGCCCCGGCCGCGCCAACGCCGAGGAGATCCTCAAGGTGGGTAGGCGCCTCTCTTGCCTGCACCACTCCTTCATCGAGCCGGAGACCGACTACGCCGCCATGCTGGCCGCGCTAAAGCAGGTCGGCTACGACTACGCCTGGGTCTTCGAGTGCAGCGCCGAGGAGCTGCCGCGCAGCAAGGGAGCGCTGGACGAGTTGCTGCGGGAGTATTGGTGAGGGGAGAGGCCCTCTCTCCGGCTTCGCCACCTCTCCCCCAATTCTGGGGGAGAGCGGTGGTGGCAACATCGCCTCTAACACTGGCCGGCCCCTGGTGGGGAAAAGGTTCGAGTCGCGTACCATCTTCCCGTCGCGGCTCTCCCCCAGAATTGGGGGAGAGGTGGCGAAGCCGGAGCGGGGGCAATCGCCGCCACCAACCGGCGTCGCCAATCAAGGACGAAGTAGAGGAGTAACCAGCAATGCCTCGACGGATCAAGGTCGCCCTGGCCGGCTTGGGCAGTGTGTCGCAGCGCGGCATCTTGCCGCACCTGGCGTGTGAGGATGCACAGGAGCGGGTGGAGACGGTCGCTTGCTGCGATGTCGTGTCCGGCAGGGCTCGGGAGACGGCGCGCAAGTTCGGCTGGAAAGAGGCCTACGAGGATTATGACGAGCTGCTGCGGCGCGCCGACGTGGAGGCGGTGCTGATCGCCACGCCTATTCCGGCGCACTATCGGCAGACGATGGCGGCGCTGGCGGCGGGGAAGCACATCTACGTGCAGAAGGCGATGACCACGACGCTGGCGGAGGCCAACGATGTCGTCGCGGCAGCGGAGCGGGCGGGTGTGACCCTGGTGGCATCGCCGGGCCAGATGCTGCGCCCGATCAACCAGCAGCTGCGCGACCTTATCGGCCGCGGCGCCATCGGCAAGGTCTACTGGGCCTTCAGCACCAACGCCGGCGGCGGCCACGAGAACGAAGCCTTCCGCGCGGGCGACGACGTGCTCTCCAACGTCGACCCCACCTGGTACTACAAGAAGGGCGGCGGTCCCGTCTACGATATGACGGTCTACTCGCTGCACACGCTCACCGGCATTTTGGGTCCCGTCCGCGCGGTCACCGCCATGTCCGGCATCGGCTTGCCCCAGCGCCGCTGGAAGGACAAGGTGATCGACGTGGAGATGGACGACAACACGCTGATGCTGCTGGACTTCGGTGACAGCACCTTCGCCGTGGCCGGCGGCCAGAACGCCGGCGTGAGTCGCGGCATCGGCTGGGGTCGCCTGGCCTTCTTCGGTACCGAGGGCACCATCGACATGGGTGGCTCGGTCGGTGGCGTGGAGATCGTCGCGCCCAAGGAGCTCAAGGGCACGCTGGGGTTTAGCGGTGGCGCCTTCGTCGCCCAAGGCGGCGACGGCCTGCCGCACGTCAGCGGACCGCATCGCGGAATTCAGGAGAGCCACGTCTACGCCGACATCATGCACCTGGCCGACTGCATCGTCGAGGGCCGGCAGCCGGTGCCCAGCGGCCAGCACGCCCGCCACGTGGTCGAGCTGATCGAGCTGGCCTACCGCTCCGCGCAGACGGGGCAAGCGCAGCGGTTGACGACGAGGTTTTGAGTGGGGCAGCGAGACTCCCGGCGAATGAATTCGCGGGCTAATCGCCGCGAAGTCCGCCTACGCGGACTCACGGCGGGCCAGATCCACATCACATCGGCACGTTGGACCTAGCCCGCGACTAATTGGTGCATCCACGAAGTCTGGGTGATTTTTCACTGTCATCCTGAGCGGCGGCGAAGGATCACCGGCCGGGCAGGCCAGACGCCATGCGGTCCCGCGCAGCGCGGACGGGCTTGCCGGGGGTCCTTCGCTGCGCTCAGGATGACAGTTGGGAGGACGGCGCGTGGCACGGGAATCTTCCGCGAACTTGGTAGACGCACCAATCAGTCGCCGGGGATTATGCCGAACGCGTCAGATGCACCGCTAAATCCCGCTCACGGGCGCGGCGCATGGCCCAGCCGTCGCCAGACCTCAGCGTCGGGGATGGTCTCTCCGCAAGCGAGTTGTTGCCGAGCCTCCGCCACGGCGGCCCGCTCTTCGTCGGTCTCTTCCTCATCGTCGAACGGCGCCGTCATGAGTGCCAGCCGCACGGGATCGACGGTACCATCGCACAACCCCTCGAACGTCTGCTGCGCGATCGACAGCTCCTGCTCGGGCA
>CALBSQ010000011.1 GCA_937967325.1 uncultured Chloroflexota bacterium | reverse complement strand
CCGGCCCCCACCCAGACTCAGAGCGCGAGGCCGCCTGAGTTGGCGGAAACTAGAGATTAATATGCAGACGAATGCCAACGAGCATGGCGAGTTGCTCCCTTGCAGTAGGCCCAGCGGCGGGTCCATAAGCCGGGTCAGTGACGGTCACCCATTGACAGTCCCCAGTTTCCGGGCGCGCCACATTGTTTTGCGCCAGTTTTGCGCTAGCTCCACCGGACGATTTATCGTCCGGCTCACAGGACGAAGCCCACCAAGGGGCTCTTCGATTGGTAACCTCATTGCCAGACTCTGGAGAGAGTCTTCCATCCGGGCAGCCCCGAAGGGGCTTGGTCTTGTGAGCGGGACCATTCATGGTTCCGCTGCCCGGCCAGCACAAGACGATGCGGCATGTCCAGTGGTTTCCAAAGAGGTTGACACGGTCGCCATCGATTGGGATACTCCTCCGGTGGATCCCTTGACCTCCTTACCCCAGGCGCGCGACCTCGGTGAGCTCGGCCTGGACCCGGCGCAGCGCACCCAGGCGCACCTGCTGCATGAGCGGCACGGCCACGCCGTCTACCGGCTGGAGTGCGGCGCACGCTCGTTCGTGCTCAAGTGGTTCGGCGATCCGGCACCGGCCGTTGAGGTGTCCAACTACGCACTGCTTCAGGCAAACGGCGTGCCGACCCTGCCCGTCCACGGGCGTACGACGAACGCGCTGCTGCTAGAAGACCTGTCCAACAGTCAGGACTGGCGCGCCGCGGTCGAGACTGACGTGGGGTATGCGGAGACGGGAGTCGGCGTGGCGGGCTGGTATCGGGCGTTGCACGCAGCCGGCCAGTCGGTGGTCGGTAGCGTCTCGGGGCCGCCGCACCTGCGTCGGGAGATGGACGGCCTGGACGCCCAGACCGTCCGCGAGCTGGCGCAGCAACTCGGCAACGCTGACGACACCTTGTGGGCGCTGGCGGCGGACAGCATCGAGCCGCTGAAGGCGGCAATGTGCTCTCTACCCGAGACCCTCACCTACAACGACTTCCACTGGACCAACCTGGCGCTCACACGACATGGCAGCCCCGCGCGGCGAGCCATCGTCTTCGACTATCACCTGCTCGGCGTCGGGCTCGCCGCCAGTGACTATCGGAATGTGCTGCCTGGGCTGAAGGGGCAAGCCCAGGCCGCCTTCCGGGAGGCCTACGGCCCCATCGATGCGCGCGCCGCGCTGCTGGATGCGCCCGTCGCGCTCCTGTACTCCCTCAGTGTGGCCGTGCGCCGGCCCCGCTTCCCCCCCTGGGGCGAGCGCTGCCTCCAGTCCGTCCGGGACGGCACGTTCGAGCGGAGCCTTCGGGAGGCGCTGTCGGTCCTGGAGGATCGGCACGCTGGACGGCAAGGCGGATCGCAGGACGTTCCAGGGGTGGATCCTGAGCAAGCCACTCGCGTGAGAGCATGCGCGTACCGGCATCGCGAAGGGAAACCGCGCTGGCCGGCTCCGCGGTAACCGTCTAGCGAGGGCGGCTAGCGCGGTTGTACGGCCGGTCGCAGAGCCGTGCGATCAGACAGGCTGCGCTTGTTTGCAAGGGGCCTTGTGCTCGCGAAGCGCGGCCGCCACGTCGTAGTGGCCCGTCGCCGTATCCCGAGCGACTTCCACGATGTCGTCTGACGGAGCACTGGCGCGAATCTCGCGAAGCGCGGCGTCGAGCCGCTCGTCGCTACGTCCCTGCCCGGGGCGCTGCCTAGTCTGCACCGGCTGCCGCGCACGCATCATCGCCCCCAGCCCTGTACCGAGCCGAGCCGGTCAATTTCCTCCATGACGGGTCGGAAATCCTCTGGCTCCCACCAGAGAGTGTACCGCACCGGTGACTCACGTCGCGCACGCAAGCGGGCCGCGATCTGTGCGCGCAGAGACCGCTCGTCACATCGCGCGGCTCGGTGACCGTGTGTACGGCGCCGTGCTACCGCTGCTCCTTCTCCCATTCACTGGCGCCGCCCAGTTGGGCCAGGCCGAGGCGCTCTATACCCTCCCCGAGGTGGTGTTCTTGCTGCTCAGCTGCGTGGTCGTGGATGGCCCGCGGTCAGCACGCCCGTTCTCTAGCACGCCAACCACCTCCGGCCATTCGGCGACGGGATTCCCCGCCGTCCGCATGCCGATCCGTCGCATCAGGGCGATCGATCCCGCGTTGCTGCGCCCTGTACCCACCACGAGCCGCCGGACTTGCAGCTCGCGGAAGGCGTACTCAACCAGCGCCCCTACCGCCTCCGTCGCGTAGCCCCGGCCACGCTGGTCGCTGGCCAGGGCGTAGCCGAGTTCGAGCTCGAGGGTAGCCAACCCACCGTCGGCGTTGTCCATACCCAGCAGTCCCTTCAGCCGTGGCGACCACAGGCGCGGCAAGAGGCCGCAGATGCCAATCAGCCGACTCGTGGGGCGCACAAGCACCGCCCGATAGCCGTACAGGCGCCCGGTATCCGCCCAGTCCGCGAGGTCGATGTAGAACTGCAACCGCCGCCGCCGCTGCTCCAGGTTCACTTCCAGGCCTGACCAATGCAGGTCGACGTCGAGGAGACGATGAGCGTCTTCGAGGTCGTCCATAACGAATGGTCGGACGATCAGCCGCGCTGTCTCCAGCACCAGCATAAGTCTCGCCCATTCCCACCAGGTGAGGCATAGCTCTAGAGGAGAGTATAGGTTATGATCCCGTCACGACCAAACTCTGTAGCGAATGCAACGAGCGCTGCCGATCTATGCTGCACGGGCCGACCGGACGACACCCGATGATCTAGCGGCGCACAGGACGACGCCAGCCTTTCCCGCGCCGCGCCCGAACGGGATGGTACGTTCGTGACGGAGCGGAAGGGACGGTTGTCAATGCCGAACCCGGTTCAGGTCCCGCTCGTGGTCTCCCAGTGCGGGCGCCGTGCCCGCCGTGCTGGCTGCGCTCCTCGTTACCACGACCGCTGTCGTCTACGCGGCCTTCCTGCGGTCGCAAGGGCCCGTCGCGGCGGACGGGCCACGGGTCGCCTTCGTTGCCGGCAGCCTCGTCGTGGCCGCGCTGGCCTTCGTCGCCGGAGCACTGGCGCCCTGGCCGAGTGGGCGTCCCGCGTTGGTGGGCACGGCGTCCGTCATCTGCTGGGTCTGGGGCGTCCTCGCCATCTTCTCGCTGGGCCTGCTCCTGCTGGCTGCTGCCGTGCTGGGGACCGTCGCGCTGGTCCGGGTGCTCAGCGCGTCCGCCCGTCCGCGAGTACCTGGTATCGCCTGGTTGGCCTGGATCGTGACGCTCGCCGTGCTCGGACTGGGATTGGTCGTCACCCAACCCTCGTCGGGCACGGTCCACATCCGCTGCCCGGCAAAGGGGCACTGGCAGGGCACGACCACGTCCAATGGGGCGACGACGGCCTACCGCTGTGACGATGGCCGCCTGACAAGCGGTCCGTAGCAGTCAGCACGGGGACTGCCGTGGCGCCGCCGGGCCTGCCTCAAGGCGACTGGCGCAGGCCAGTTCAGTGGTGGGGACGGTGGCCTCGCGTCTCGTGCCGGCGACTGATAGTAATTGACGCCACATAGCGGCACATGGTCAACTGGCGCCATGGCGAACGCTCTGGACGCGGACGTCCGTTTCGGGCGCGGCGGATCGCGGCTGCCTTGGGATGGTCTCCCGCCTCGGGTGCGCGCGCGGATCGAGGAGGGCATTGGCGGCCGGGTCATTTCGGCCGAAAGCCAGCCCGGCGGCTTCTCGCCCGGCGCCGCCGCACGGGTCGTGCTGGACGATGGCCGCCATGTCTTCGTCAAGGCGGCCGGGACCGAGCCGAATCCGGTCGCGCCCACGCTGCATCGAGCGGAGGCAAGGATCGCGGGCGCACTCCCGCCGGAGGTTCCCGCGCCGCGCCTGCTGTTCAGCCACGACGACGGTGACTGGGTGGCGCTCGTCTTCGAGGACGTGGACGGGCGTCCGCCGCGTCTCCCATGGGTTCGCGACGAGCTGGCCCGGGTCCTCGACGCGCTCGGCGACCTTGCCGATACCCTCACGCCGTCTCCCGTCGCTGCTCCCCCAATCGAGTCGGCGCTCGACGATACCTTCCGCGGGTGGCGCAGCCTAGCGGCGGACTTGCCGCGCCTCGCGCGCGTGGATGCGTGGGCGCACCATCACCTCGACCGGCTGATCGCGCTCGAGACGGCTTGGAAGGAAGGGGCCGCGGGGACCACCCTCCTCCATCTCGATATTCGCGCCGACAACCTGCTGCTCACGCCCGAGCGGGTGTTCGTCGTCGACTGGCCTCACGCCTGCATCGGTGCAGGCTGGGTCGACCTCCTGCTCATGCTGCCGAGCGTCGCCATGCAGGGCGGCCCGAAGCCCTGGGAGGCCTTCGACGACCATCGTGTCGCCCACGGCCTCCATCCAGAAGCCGTCACCAGGATCGTTTGCGCGCTGGCCGGCTTTTTCATCGCCGGAAGCCTGCGGCCCGCCCCGCCCGGCATCCCCAACGTCCGCGAGTTTCAGCGATTGCAGGGTGAGGAGGCGCTGACATGGCTGCGACGCCGAATGGGCTAGTCCCGCGACCGAAACCAAGCGCCCGCTATGACTACGCCCGGTCCACACCGCAAGGTAATGCCAAGGATTTGTAAAGCAAGGTACCATTCCTTATCATCACACATTGATGAGAATCAGGAGAGATGCTGTGGTGGACAAGAGAGAGCTAGCGCTTGCATTTGAGCAGTTAGAGAAAGAGCATGATTTTAGTGGAACCATTTTGGTCGCCCAGGATGGAGAAGTGTTATTTGAGAGAGCCTATGGATTTGCAAGCAGGCAACTGAACGTCCTAAATGTGCTCGAAACAAAGTTTCATATTGCCTCCGTGACTAAGATGTTTACCGCGATGACTGCGCTCATTCTCGTTGAGCAAGGTCGAATATCGCTTCATGAAAAGCCGGCGGCCTATATGCCTGAGCTGGCAGAGCTCGATAAGGATATCACGCTTCACCACCTCCTATCTCATACGTCCGGTTTACGAGATATATATGAAGTACCAAATCTCCGCTTTGAGATGAGCAAGCTCCAGAACGAACAGGGGAATCTCCTCTCCTATCTGGTGAAACTGCCACAGGTGTTCCGTCCTGGGGAAGGGTGGGGGTATAGCAGCACCGGCTTCATTTTAATGGGATATCTCATGGAGAGAGTGACAGGGTTAGCTTTTGCCGAATTGATGACGCGCTACGTTCTCACGCCCCTGTCCATGACGAATACCGGCCTCGATCTTCCTCATCAGATTAATCCTGGTCGTGCCTATGGCCATGCTGTTGAGAATGGTCGGTTGGTCAATGCGGACAACGACAAATTGAGCATATTTGAGGAAGCGCCTGGGGAGCTTTACTCAACGGTGCGAGATCTAAAAGTGTGGTGCGATGCGATGTTCGATTGTCCGCTCGTTTCTCCACAGACCTTGAAGTTGATGTTTACCCCCTACGGGCAGGTTGATCCTTCTCTTCACTATGGATACGGATGGTTTCTTGCTCCTCGATTTCGGATGCATGGAGGAGGAACACCCGGTTTCTTCTCGCTGATTAGGCAATATCCGGAGCAGAAAGCGAGTATCATTGTGCTCTTTAACACTGACCACATGAATGCGAAGACGATACTCAGTGCGGTGGAACCACTGCTGGTTGGGTGAGACCGTTCTCCCTACAGCCTCACGTCCTCTACGGCATTCGGCAGCTCCAAATACAAAAACATCGTCTGATTGCTTTATTTGCGGGCGCTCTCCAGAGCGGGCCAATGGTAGTGAGGCTGTAGGACTAACGACTCCCAACCGATTCCGCTGCCGGAATCCGTCTACTACCACACCACGACGCCCTAAGGCGATGGTCCTCGCTGTTCGGTCGTTTTGCCCTTGGGCTTGGCCGGCACGAAGTCAATCCCTATACTGCAACGGTTGAACGACAAGCAGACGCTTGCGTTGCTTCGTCAACGCGTCAAGGAGGCGCCCTGTTCATGAGTCATCTACCCATCACCCCAGAAGAGCGCTTCGCGGCGATTGTCGAGGAGTTCCTCAGCGATCCCGAGGTCACGCCCCCGTCGGGGCAGGGGTTCGGCTCATCAGGGCTCAGGATCAGGGGAAGAATTTTTGCCATGCTCTCGTCTAAGGGTGCGTTTGTCGTCAAGCTCCCCCAGCAGCGGGTGGACGCGCTCATTGCCTCCGGAGACGGCGAACGCTACGACCCCGGTCATGGCCGGCGCATGAAGGAGTGGGTGGCCATCGCGCCAACATCCGAAGCGGAGTGGCTGCCACTGGCGAAAGAGGCGATGGCGTTTGTAGCCGCGGGCCGCTGAGCGGGGCCGCAAATGGGCGGACGAATTGCAGTCCGGCGGCTGGCCGGACTCCGCCGACCACGGCGATCGAGCGCGAAGTCGGCCAGCAGCGCATAGCGGCCAGCCGCACGCTCCGTGTCGCGCGTGCGGAGCACGTGGCATCGGGCACCGTGATGCCGTGAGGAGAATTCGAACCTGTCGCGAGACGACGTGCCCCAGTTCAGCTCCCGCTTGGCGGCTCAGAACCGCGCTCCTCGAGGAGCCGGCGCAGGGCCGCGAGCTCCGCGTCCCTGCGGGCGAGCTCCGCGTCCCTGCGGGCGAGCTCCGCGTCCTGCTGGGCCAGCCTGTCCTCCAATGCGTTGACCGTTCGGGTGACCTCGCCCTCGCGCAATTGGCGCCGGCCGTCGCCGGCATAGACCACGACGCGCACGCCCTCGAAAGCAACCGCCGCCGGGATGACCTGGCTCTGCCAGCGCCTGTTGGCGTCGGGTCGCCAGGGCACGTAGACCCCACCCTCCAGCCGCCAGCCCATTACCTGCTCCGGTATTTCCTCCCCCGTCGAGTCAAGGATGAGGTATTCCCGGACCCCGGCCTGGGCGTAGCTGTATCCCTTGCCCCGCTCCAGATTGAGATCGGCCCTGGCGGTGGTGGGGCTGAGCACCTCGGCGACCAGCAGCGGCGGCCCCTCCTCCGCCAGCGCCAGGGTGGCCCGGCGCTCGTCGATCGCTTGCCGGTACACGAAGACGTCGGGCAGGACGGTGTAGGGGGAGCCGTCCCGGCGGCGCAGGCCGCTGATGGCGGTCTGGCCGAGGGCCTGCCAGGGCGGCGGCTGGCCGGGTGCGGCGCGGCTGGCGGCGACCTCGTTCAACCCCCAGCGCAAGTTGGTGATGGTCCCTTGGTGCAGATTGGTCCCCAAGACGCTCTCCTCGGTGTCGTCCGGCGGCCAGCCCACCGCTGGAGGCGTCTCGAGGGCGATCCCGTGCTGTCCCTGGCTCATGACGCTCGTCTCCCTCCGCATCACTCAGTCTATCCCGGATATGGCTGGTCCGCTACCGATAGAGGCGCCATTGCCGACAAACGATGGCGCCGTCGAACCCGGTATTCAGGGGCGCTTCCACGTTCACGGTGCGCTGCCGTAGCTGCAAGCGGATGGGAGGGAAGGGAGACCGGGAACTGATTACGCCGCGGCTCATCGCCATTTGCCGACGGCCTGCTCACCAATCTTGAAGACGAAGCTCCCCATGCCAAAAGCGGCGGTGGCTTGCTGAAGGACGTCGAGTGGCATCGGCCCCAGGACAGCCTTGCCTTCCGGGGATATTGCAACGTATTCCCCGAGATGATCACGCTCCAAAGATCTGCCATACCGCTCGTACAGGCTGTCCGCCTCTTACTCGATCCGCTGGCTCGCTACCGGCATAGCTCATGTCCCCTTTCGGGCATACACAGGGCGGCTCCCTCATCGCGATCCTGTGTAGCATCGCATGTAGGCCCAGCTGGCATATCCATCGAAGCCTTGTCGTGGCAGTTACGGATCGAGCTCGAAGTCGGCCAGCACCGGATAGTGGTCGGAGGCACGCTCCGTGTCCGGCGTGCGGAGCACGTCGCAGCGGATGGCGCGCTGGGCGAGGTCCTCGGTGGCGAAGATGTAATCCAGTCGCAGCGGCGGCTCGCGGATGGTCTCTCCGCGCTCGCCCGGGCGGAACCTCCGGAAGAGGTCCGCGTACCCCGCGCGTTCCAGCACCCCGAACAGGCGGTCGTCCACCTGCGTGACGCCCGACCTGGCCCGTCGCCGCGGCGCTGACGTGGCGAACGCCTGGGCTGCGTCCGGGTCGTCTGAGCGATAGTTGTTGAAGTCGCCCATCACGATCGCGGGGGGCGCCGCGGGCAAGTAGTGGGCGCCGGCAAGCCGCGTTTCCGGTGAGATGGCATCTAGATGCACTGAACACACGGTCAGCTCCAGGCCGCTCGGAGCGCGCAGGAGGAGCTCCATCCGCCGGTTGCCGGGCGGGATCTCGGTCCAGAGCGCGACGGGCTGCAGGTCATGCCGCGTAAAGAGGGCCCCGTGGAAGCCGCTGGGGGAGAGCCCCAGCAAGCCGCGCAGACCGGTGGCGGCCTCGAAGGCGAACCGGCGCCGGTGAGCGCGCAGCTCGAACTCGTTCGCCTCCTGTATCGCCAGCACGTCGGGGCGCGCCGTTCGGACCACCTCCTGGATGAGCGGGAGGCGGTCCGTGCCATCGTCGTCGACACCGCCGAAGCTGATGTTGTAGGTCATGACGCGAAGCATGGTCGCTTCTCGGCTGTGGTGTTGACGGCTCTATCCACCACGATCACCTCCATCAGGGCAATCAGCGC
Organism: uncultured Chloroflexota bacterium; assembly: GCA_937967325.1. Lineage (GTDB taxonomy): Bacteria > Chloroflexota > UBA4733 > UBA4733 > UBA4733 > UBA4733. The sequence goes on along the minus strand of CALBSQ010000011.1, from coordinate 19,264 downwards.
GGCCATACTCGCCTCTTCCGTGTACCGCGGCCGCCGCCTTCCCGCATACTCTACCCCACACCCGCGCTCGAACGTCGATTGGCAGGCGTGAGCGGGGACACTCACAACCCTGCCAATGCTGCAAGATCCTTCTCCGCTGGCTTACGCGCCATCCACCCGGCTCCCGCGACCATCAGGACGAGCAGAGCGCAGATAAGCAGGGCGACGGACACCCCATAGCGACCGGACAGCCAGCCGACCAGCAGATATCCCGCCGGGACGCTCCCGTCGAAGCAGAGTACCTGCACGCTCATGACGCGCCCGCGCAGGTGGTCCGGGGTGACCGTTTGGAGCATGGTCATGGCCTGCGCGGCAAAGGCGGTTTCCATAAAGCCAACGCTCGCGATGAGCACCAACGACAGGAGATAGATGGGCGAGACTGCAAACGCCGCCTCCAACACACCGAACGCCAGCGTCCCAATCAGCACGCGGCGGATCGTTGGCTGCTGGTTGCTCCAGGCCAACCACAACGCCGAGAGCAACGCGCCAACACCGGACGCGGCCGAGAGAAAGCCAAAACCTGTTGCTCCGACGTGCAGCACATCGGTGGCGAAGAGGGGGAGCGCCACGTTGAAGTTCGAGCCGAAGAGTAATACCAGGCCAACCACGAGGATCACCAACACCACCGAGGGCGTCGCCCAGACGTAGGCCACGCCCTCGCGCAGGCTCTGCCAGGTTTTCTGCCCCTCGCCCGCGTTCGTAGGGTGAAGCGCCCGGGCACGCAGCTCGTGACCCTTGATCAGCGCCAGCCCCAGCATCACTGGCAGAAAGCTGAGCGCGTTGAGCAGAAAGAGCATGGTGACACCGCTGGCGGCGATAATGACGCCGCCAAGGCCGGGACCGACGATGCGCGCCAGATTCGAGAGTGAGGAGCTCAAGGCAACGGCGTTGGGCAGGTCGTCGCGCCCGACCAGCTCGACGACAAACGCCCCGCTTGTCGGCCTGCCCAGGCTGTTCGTGAGCCCCAACAGCATCGCCAGCGCGTACAGATGCCAGAGTTGAATAGTGCCGGTCGCGATCAGCGCCCAGAGGAGCAGAGCCTGGATCATGGCCGCCGATTGCGTAAAGAGCAAGATGCGCCGTTTGGGCCAGCGGTCGGCAAAGACCCCACCAATGATCGAGAAGAGCAGGATCGGCAGCGATTGCAGCGCGCCCACCACCCCGAGCTGCCAGGCGCTATGGGTCAGCTCCAGCACCAGCCAGGCTTGCCCGACGGTTTGCATCCAGGCGCCCACCAGCGAGATCATCTGGCCAAACCAGAAAAGACGATAGTTGCGATGACGTAACGAGGTAAATGCCCGCGGCCAGCCAGTGCCCGGCCGCCTCGGCGGGAGCATCGCAGGCGTTTCCCGGGGCGGGCAGGTCTCAGTGGCAGGGCATCGCGGCGAGCGGGTCGCTGAGCCCGGGGCTCTCCCGCCGGTGCTCAAGATAAGCTCGCCAGGGGAGGCGCCGTTCGGGGCATGCCTGATCATTCGCCTCCGACATTCTGCGTCCCGTGCCGTATCCTGATCGCTTGTACATGCCGCCAGCCGTCCGATTCTTTCAGGGCAGGCTTGCGATAGCGCCGCTCCTCGAAGCAGTAGCGCAGGACCAGGCCGAGGGCGGCGCGGGCGTAGTCGCGCCGCCGGTGCTCGGGCGCGATCGACAACCCGTAGCTGAAGGTTCCGTTGCCGGGGTCGCAGTGGTGGGTCCCCAGGCCGCCCACGGGCTCGCCCACCAGGGTCTCGATCGTGGCGCCGAACTCGTCGTCCTTGGGTTGGCGGGTTGCCATCTCCTCCAACCAGCGCCGGACCGCCGCCCGCGATTGGGGCGGGTGGATATGCTCCAGGTGGCGCAGGAGCTCGCTGTCCTGGTTCCAGCGCCACAGCAGCTCCCAGTCGTCCGGTTCGGCCGCCCGCAGCCGCACCCGACGATCTTGCCAATAGTACGAATCCATTCACCTCTCCCTCGCCTTGGAAATATCAATGGGGCGCACCGGTCTGGTAGGCACGCGCCCGTTGTTGGTGGTGGAGGGCGAGCGATGCCGAAACCGGACCCCAAGGAGCAGCCCGCGCCATGGGTGATCCATGGCGCTCGGCGTTGCAGGCAAGCAGACGGTTCCAATGGCGCGGCTATTCCCGCTCGAGCTGGTCGAGCGCCGCGCGCAGAAAGGCGTCGCGCCGCTTGGTCAAGGCCGGTTCGCTCAGGGAGTTGCCTTGGTTGTCGAAGCCCGGCCACCCATGCAGCTCGGCGGGCGTGTTGAGCGCCGCCACGGCGTCCCAGTAGGGCACGTTCGTCGCTTGTCGGCCGCTCTCGCGCTGCCATCCGTCGAGCACATATGCGGGTGCGGCCGAACCGTATTGGAGCGCCATCTGCATGCGTAGCTCGCCCAGGTCGACTCCAGGGTCTCCGGCGCCCGCGGTCTTCCAGTCGATCAGGGCGACACAGGTGTCCCCCTCCCACAGCATGTTGCCGCCCCAGATGTCGCCGTGGACGAATACCGTCTTCCCCTGGGGTCTGGCGACTGCCCGTACCCGGTCATCGGCGAGCTGCAACAGCGGTGACGTACGGGGACCCGTCACCGCTTGCCGGGCACGAGCAGCGGGCCATCCGGTCAGTTCGCACAGCGCGTCGATGACGGGGGACTTCTCGCCGTCCGTGGAAGCTTGGTAGAGGGTCGCCCAGCGTCTTTCCATGGCATGGTCGTCGACCTGGGTCGGGCGGATCCGAAGCGGCAGATCGCGTTGAGGCTCGATGGGCGCCGCATGCACCTTCGCGATCGCGGCCCCGGCTGCTCGCAGGCGGTCGGCCGAGACCTGTGGCGGCAGCGCGCTGCTACCGGGCACGGCCGTCTCCAGCGTCGCCGGGACGCCTCCTGTAGCGCGCCCACCGAGATCACTCGCGATCAGCCGCGGTGCCGCCAGGCCATGTTGCTCGGCGACCCGGAGCGCCACGGCTCCGGTGACAATGAGCTCTTCGCCGATCCGGCCCGCCACCACGACACGCAACACGACATTGCTCGTTCTGCCACCATGATCGATACGCAGCCGCCACGGACTGGAGCCCTCGTGCAGGGCCTTCACCGCAACGACTTTCGCGCCGGCGCCGACAGCGCGGGCCGCCCAATACAGAACCGATTCGCTCGGCATCTTGCTCATTTCCATGCCCCTTCCGTTTCGAGTCTCAGCGATAGGACTGGGCCTGGAGGCCGAACAGCTCGGCGTACAGGCCGCGCCGCGCGAGCAGGTCGGCGTGGCTGCCCACCTCGACCACCCGTCCCTTTTCCAGCACGACGATCAGGTCGGCCATGCGCACGGTCGAGAAGCGGTGGGACACCAGTACGGTCACCGCGCCGACAGCCTTGCGGAGTTGCTGTGCGGCGAAGATGGCCGGCAGCGCGCCGGTGAGGATGGTCAGGCCGACGAGGAGGGCTACCCGACCCGGGAACGCCCGAGCGAGCAGGACCAGGGCCGCCCGTCGGGTGCGGCCCCGGCTCCTGTTGGTGTGTTCGCCCGCGGCACGCATCGTGGATGAGCATTACCGGTGTGCCCTCGTATGTCAAACCCGTCCGACAGGGGTCGGAGGCTGGCAGTTCGACCGTTGCACCTCGTGAGGCGACGGTGATGAGGCTCCCACCAACAAACGTAGATCCGCGAGGTCGTCCACGCGAACGCGGCCATCCTGGACGCGGCTGAGGCAACCCGCCACAATCTGACCGGAAGCGCAATGCAAAGCACGCGGCGATCATCGGCATTCCGAGGAAGGGACCCGGGAGTGGAGGACATTTGGGGGACAGCTAGGTTCCGATGCGGGCGTCGCAGCCTGGTTGGTGCATCTGGAGGCTATCGGCGAGCCGGACTTCGCGGTGTTCCTGCCGCCAGCCGACGAAGCAGAAGTCCGTGCCCAGCGCTAGCAGGAACTGCTCGATGTTCCGGACGAGCGCCGCCTCCAGGTCCTTCTCGGAGAAGGTGTCTTCCAGGCCCAGGAAGTCGAGCACGTACGGGTCGCGGAAGGTCTCGTCGATAAGCGCCGACGGGCGGTCCGGCCGGGGAAGGCCCTCGATCAGCTTTTCCGGCTTCCTCGAGAGCGCAGCGCGCTCGTAGAGCATCGACGAAATCTGTCGCTCCAGCTCCCGGGAGCTCCAGCGTCCAGATGCGGCCATCCGGCCGTAGAAGTCCCGCTGGTCGTCGGACAATCGCATCAAGGTCCGGTAATGGGTCCAGGTCAATTCCGTCCGCAGTGCGGACGGAATTGGATAGGCCAGATAAAACTGGCGAATGTTCTGTAAGCTGCGCTCCGTGAAGCCGCGCCCGAACTCCTGGCTGAGCGCCCGTCCAAGCCGGGCAAGTAGTTGCTCCCCATACCCGGCGCGCTCCTTGCCGGCTTGCTCCTCCTGGACAATGCGCTCGCCCATCCGCCAGTAGGTCGCGACCATCTCGGCATTGATCGCGACCGCCGCGCACCCGCGTCCGGCGGTGATGATGCCGCGCAAGTCTGCGAGCAACACATCGTAAGCGGCGTCCCTAGCGGGTACGATGCCTGCGTTCTCGATCATGTCCCCATCTTCTGAGCGCGATGGCGATTGCACCCGTCGCGGACAGGTGAGAGTAGAGCCGTCGCTTGGTGGTCGGCGCGCCGAGGTAGATTGGTGCGTTCCTTTACGCGTACCCGCCTGCGCCTAGCTTCGTCATCGATACGTGTACGGAGAGGAGGCGAGGGCGTGACCACGTTGTATCGACGGATTCCCCAGCTGCTTATGTTCGCCCTGCTCGCGCTCGCCGTCTGGCCGGCGGCGCGGGCAGTGGCGGATGCGGGCGGCTGGAGCGCCATTGGGCCGGCTGCGACGGTGCTCACCGTGGCCACGAACCCGGCGAATGAGCTACAGATGTTCGCCGCGGGACCCGACGGCCTCTGGCAGTCGCCGGACGGCGGGGGGACCTGGCAGCAGGTGAGCGCGACGGCGCTCGGACACTTCCTCGCCGTCGATCCCTTCGCGCCGGCCGTCCTCTACGCCAGCGCCATCTCCAGCCATCCCAATCCGAACGGCTCGGGGACGTACACCAGGGAGGACCACCTCCTCAAGAGCACCGACGGCGGCGTCACCTGGAGCACGACCTATCAGGTAGCCGGTCTGCCCTCCGCCTATCAGTCCGCCATCCAGGACCTCCTGGTCGACCCGAACCGGCAGGGCGCGCTCTTCGTGGCGCTGAGCGGCGCCGACCCCTGCTGCGCCCAGGTCGCGCGCAGCCTGGACGGCGGCCAGACCTGGGCGTTGATCCTGCCGCCCAACATCGGCTTCGGCGGCCTCAACAACGCCGAGGCCAGCAGCCTCGCCACGCTGTCGGGTGTGCCGGGGCTGCTCTACGTGGGTACTATCACCTACCATGGCGGGGAAGATCGCCGGTGGAGCGTTCTTCGATCCCCTGGTGGTCGCCCTGAGCGTGATCTGGGGCCTCGCCATCGTGGTCACGCTGCTCATCAAACCGGTGCGGTCGGCGACGCCCGGCTACGCGTGATTTCGAGACGCCACGGCGCTCATCGATGCAATCCTTCCCTTCGGAGACAGTCTCCCGCCGAGACGATGGCCGGGCCCGGCCCCAGCAGTTGCGCGACCCGCCTCGCGCGCCGCGAGAAGTGATCGTCGCAGGAGGCCCGCTAATCCGCCCCCCAGTGTACGCCGCCTGTTACGGAGTCTGATCCACACCGTCTGCGGAGTGTTATTCGGCGGCCGTAATGAAGAACCAGCAATGCTCGGGTGGTTCATCAGAGGGGAAGGCGGACACAGAGGGCACGCCATTCCTCGGGGCCGCTTGCCTCCCAGATGAGGGGGAGATCCTGGATGGCCCGCCCGATTGGTAGCGTTTGGGGGACCAGCAGCACGCCGGGGCTGTGCCGGCCGCCGGCGCATCTTCGCATAGAATCCCGGGTTATCCTGCTCGGCCGCGGCGCGCTGGCACGTACGCCGAACCCATGCGCATGTGCCTCGCTCTCTCGCAGATGCCTGCAGCAAGTCTACCTTGGTCAGGGCCGCGACCGGCCTGCTCGTCGTCACACGGCCCCTGGCCAGTATAGATTGAGGTAAAAACAAGACCTTGGACACGCGAGCTCGTGGTAGCTGGAACTCCCTACATTGTCGGCTGCGGGGCGTGCCGGCGAGCTATCGAGCTCCTCGGCGTACTCCACACTGGCCAACAGTGGCCCTGGAATCCCTATGGCCAGGCTCGGGAGTAGGTGGGGTTCACCATGCTCGATTTCAGACGCTCGGCGCCTTCCAGCCGACGGGCAAGTAGGTGCTGGACAGGTCGCGGCGCACCTTTGCCTTGTCCAGCAGAGCCTGGACAACTGGGTTGAGCTGCGTCACGAAGGTATCCACCGTGATCTGGTTGTTCCACATCGGATCAATCATCTTGGTGATGGTGCTGTCCATCTCCGGCCAGACGTCCGTCACCGCCTGCAGCCCGTCGTGGGCCACCGCGTCCACAAACACCTGCCAGTTCACATCGCTCTGCTCGAGGAAAGCCTTCGAGGTGGCAACACTCTTGCGTGCCGGGATACCGCGCGCGCTTTGCCCAAGGATATTCTGGCCTTCTGGCCCGGTGAGAAACTCGAGGAACTGAAAGGCTTCATCCTTGTTCTTACTGCCGGTCCAGATCGTGTAGCAATTCGCCGGATCGCGCGTCCAGACACCGGCCTTGCCCTTGGGGACGGCGCCGATCGACCAGGGGACTTTGGCGCTCTGGCGCAAACCGGGAATGGAATATGGACCACTGAGGAACATGGCATCGCCCCCAGTGTTGAAGTCGGGATGCTTCTGCTTCGGCTGACTCCACACGTTGTACTTCCAGCGCAGGTCCTGCAGCCACTGCCATCCACCGATCACCCCCGCCGTGTTGAAGCTGGCTTTGGTGATCGCCTCGTTCACCTCGTGGCCACCATTGCTCCAGATCCAGGGCAGGCTGTAGACCCACCAGGTGGAGATGGTGACCCCGAACTGCGTCTTATCCGGCTTGGAGAGCTTCTGCGCCGTGTCCAGGAAGGCGTTCCAGTCCCAGGAAGCATCGGCCCAGTTGGTGGGTGGCGGCTTGACGCCGGCTTCCTGGAAGCGGTCCTTGTTGTAGTAGATCGCGACCGGCGTCGTCTCTTCCGGCCCGGCATAGAGGTGGCCCTGGATGAGACACTTGCTCCAGATGATCGGGAAGAACTCCGCCGGCTGCATGACCTTCGACTTCGCGACGTATGGATCAAGATTGAGGAAGGCGCCGAGGGTGGCGTAGTGCAGAATCTGCTTCGTCTCGTACTCGTAGACATCACCGCCGGAGCCACTCGCGTACTGGACCGCGTACTTCTCGAAGTCGAGCCCCGTGTCCACGTACTCTACTTTGATGCCGGTCTCCTGGCTAAACTTGATGGCCGACGGGGCGAAGGCGGTGCCTTCCGCCCCGACGCCGGGGGTCTGGAACACCAGCGTCCCCTTGCCGACGGACTTCGGGGGCGGGGCAGCCGTTGGCGTCACTGCAACCGACGTCGCCGCCGCGACCACCGGCGCCTGCGTGGGCGCCGGACTTGTCGTAGGGGCCGAAGTCGCGCTGATCTTCGCCGCCGACGCGGTCACCGCCGGCTCGGAAGCGGTGCCGCCGCCGCACGCCACGAACGTGGCCGCGGAGATCGTGAGCGCGCCGGTCGCGCCCACGGCGCGGAGCAACTGACGACGCGTCAGCACCGGCCGGCTCGGCAGCGTATCCACCGATCGCGTGCTGCCCAGGGGCGCGGTACAGTCACCCACACGTCACATCCTTCCCGTCGCTGCCAAAGACCGCCATTCGCTCCTTCTGGTTGGTCCGCTCCACCCCTTCCGGGCAGAAGTGCATCTGCAAGGCGCGCCGGCGCCTGGTCGAATGGGTTGCGGGCGTGCCATGCGGCAAGAAGCTGTCGAAGAAGAGCACGCCGCCGGGCTGTAGCGGCACTGCCATCACCTGCTCCGTGGGGATGTGCTCATCGCAGATCTGCCAATCCCGCCGCTGGAAGTGAATTATGGGCTGACGATGTTGATCCGGAAGGATGTGCATGCAGCCGTTCTCCGGCGTCGCCTCGTCCAAGGCGATCCAGGCGCCGACAACCCGCGTTGCCACCGGCACGTTGAAAAACGCTTGATCTTGATGCCACGGCTTCTCACGACCGATCAGTGGCGGCTTGAGCATCGCCTGGTCCGCCAGCAAGCTCGGCTGCGCTTCCAATAACCTGGCGACCACGTGCAGCAGGCCTGGGTGCTCAGCAATTGCCTTCAGTCGCGCATCGTAGTTGACGTAATGATGGAGCTTGCGGACGATGTCCTGCTTCCGCTCGCGCGACACCGTGGGCAACAAGGCGCGGGCATTGGCCTCCAACTGGAGTCCTCTGAACTCGGGGTTCTTGCCGTCGATCAAATCGAGCAATCCGTCGAGCGCGGCTGCGACCTCGGCTGGATTGAAGGCCTGGTGGATCACGAGATAGCCGTGCTCACGGTAAAAGACCGCGTGCTCGTCCTGGAAAGCGTCGAAGCCGTCGATGCCGTCGGCCAGCGCCCGGTAGCGGTAGAGGTCGTCGGAGTAGGACCCTGCCTCATACTTGTCGAACTCGAAGCGCTCCTCCGCGGACACGGTACTCGGTCCGCCCCCGGCCTCAGAAGACATGGTCCCCACGTGCTGATCCTCCCTGCAGTAGTGCTGAATCGTGCCATCGCACAATGTTGGACACCAATCAGCGTAGTGGGAAGCAGCGCGGCCGGCAAGGGTCTTGCTTAGGGGAGAACCGGACTTTCTTTGTCTGAATTGCTGGCGCCCAGACCCCGAGATTGGACTCACATTACGGTACGGTCCCGCTGGCGTTTCCGGTACTCGCTAGGGCGTACTCCCTCGGTCCGGCGAAATACCCGGCCGAGATACGAGGGGTCTCGGTACCCGGTAGCAGCCGCGACTTCCGCGATGGTGCGGTCGGTGCTGAGCAGCAATTCGCGGGCGCCGTCCAACCGATAGCGCGCCAGGTAGCGCAAGGGCGACACACCGACGACTCGCTTGAAGTAGGTGGAGAAGTAGGAGGGATGAAACGGCACGGCCTGCGCCAACTCCGGCAGAGTCAGATGTTGCATGTAGCGGGCCTGGATCAGTTGAAAGACCGGCAGCAGGCGAGCGATCTCGGCCGTGCGTTCCCAGCATTCGGACGAGCGCCCCGGGTCGTGCGCCACCACCTCCCGCCAGAGCAGGGCGAGGATGCGGCTACACTCGGCATTCACGGCGAGGGCATACCCGGGCGCACCAGACGCGAACTCACTCAGGATACGGCGCGCGGCCTCGACCAGCAGCGCCATGTGCTCCGGCGCGGGACGGAGGGTGACCGGCAGTCGGTAGACCGTGGGCACGTCAAACATTCCATACAGGTGAGCGGCAAAATGCACCGCGTAGACGTGGAACGGATGAAGCGGATCATGCCGTCCCTCCTGGGAAACGTGCGGTGGCGCCAGCAGGACCGCGCCAGGATCGAGCCGGTACGCTCGTCCTCCGAGGACAAAGTCTGCCCCACCAGCGACGCAGATGAAGAGGATGTAGTTCGGCATGGTCCGCTCGCGCAGCCGCCAGTCGGGTGTGCAAGCCCAATAGCCAGCGCGGAACACCGTACAGGTCACACTCGACCACAACGCTTCCGATGTCAGCGTGTCGGTCGACCGAAATGACAGCATCTGGTTTATCGGAAAGGCGGACCAGGATTGTGGACATCGGGGCTCAGCCTCCGTTGGTGTCCGGTTGCCGATCATGCCCATGGATCTCCAAGCAGGGGCGTTCTGGTGGAAGCAATTGTACTCAATCTCGTTCAGGAGATTAAACTCACCCATGGTCCAGCGGCAGGCTGGCTAGGTCTCGCTCCAGCGCCCAGTGTGTCCACATCCAAAGGCATGCACCGCAAAGGGTCGCTGGCCAGTTGGTGACCGAAAGCCTACCGCGGATGCATAGAAGCATAGTCAGGCCACCTGACCGACCACGCCACGAGCAGTGGCGCGCAGCCACCGGGGCGCCTGCCTGCCCAGATCGTCACTGGGTTCGGCCTGTTCGCCGGCGTGTGGGTCGATCGCTTGCCCCGCCGGCCGTTGCTGATCGTCGCCGACATTGGCCGCGCCGTCGTGCTCGGCTCGATCCCGCTGGCCGGCGGTCCGCTGCCGCTCGTGCTCACGCTCCTGGCGGCGCAGCAGCTATGCGGCGACGGCGCCTGGACGATCTACGAGATCGACGAGGTCAGCCTGCTCCAGGCCAGCGCCGGAGCGACTGCTGGGACGGGTCAACGCCACGGCGCGCTGCGTGCAATGGGGGAGCCAGTTGGCCGGCCTCGTCCTCGGCGGAGTGCTGGGGGGGACGATCGGCCTGCGCGCCACCCTGGTCGTTGGCGCCCTGGGCATCATGGCCGCGGCGCTCTGGCTGGGGTGGTCGCCGGTCTGGGCGCTGCGTGATCCGCAGGCGGAAGCACCGGAGCCGGTGGGCATGCCGCGCGGGCGCTGATCGGGCCGACCGATGAAGCACCAGTTTGAGCGGCGCGACGAGGACCGGGTTGGCCTTAGTCTATCTAATCCAGCCAGTGGCTGGTCGGGCTGATCGCGAGCAGGTGCGCACTCGCCGTCCGCGAATCCTGAGGGAAGAATGAGCGATCATGAGTCAAGCAGTGCGTGCCGCTTCTGACGTTTCCTTGGCATGCTCCTGCTCCTCGCGCTCGCATTCCAGTGCAAAGCTAATCGCCTCAGCCGCGTTGCGCTCGGCCTCTGCGCGCGTCTTGCCACTCCCGACGATACGCCGAGCGGGGACGTGGAATCCCCAATTCTCACTTTCCTCGTCGTAGAAGAACTCGGCCCTCGGTTCCATTGACGCTCCTCCATCAAACCAGACGCTATCCGTCGCCCGCCGCTACGGCCCCCGGCCGCTCTCCGGAGGCTGCGTGGGGAGCGTGACCACAAACGTCGAGCCGGCCCCGGGGGCGCTTTGGACGGTAATGGTTCCGCCGTGCAGTTCAACCAGGGAGCGGCTGATCGCCAGCCCCAATCCTGTCCCTCGCACGCTTCGCGTGTGGCGGTTGCGCACCCGATAGAATTTGGTGAACAGATGGACCTGCTCTTCGGCGCTCATGCCGACACCCGTGTCCACGACGGAGACGCGTACCACGCCGGGCTCGTCGACCGCTTGCAGCGCAATGCGCCCACCCTCCGGCGTGTAGTGGTGGGCATTCACCAGCAGGTTGGTGAACACCTGGGCGAGCCGTTCGGCGTCACCCCAGACAGCGGGCAGCGTGTGCGGCATCTCGACGACAAGCTGCTGACCTTTGGCGCGGATCTGCGGGCGTAACGCGGAAGCTGTGTGCTCCAGCAGCGTGGGCAAGCTGACCCAGTCTGGGCAGAGCGAGAGCTGTCCCAGCTCGAGACTGGAGAGGTCGATGAGGTCGTTGACGAGGGTCCGCATGCGATTGGCATTATGTTGGATGATCCGAAAGAAGTCGCGCTGCTCCGTTGGGTCGACCTGTTCCGCGAGCAGGAGATCGACGTAGCCCTTGATCGCCGTGAGCGGGGTGCGCAGCTCGTGGGTGGCTCCGACCATGAACTCCCGTTCTCGCCGGTCCAGCTCCCGCTCGCGCGTCACGTCGCGAAAGATGTGCAGCCGTCCGAGCAGGGCTCCATCGGCGCGCTGCACCGGGACGGAGCGCAACTGGAGGATACGCGCCCGCGGCCGCACCTGGATGAGGTCGTCGGCGGCTTCCTCGGCGCTGCTGGCGACACGGGTGATCAGCCGCCCAAGCACCTCCGGATTGGCGTAGAGAGGCTCGACCACCGGGCGGAGCTCCTCGAAGCTCCGCCCGACAATCCGCTCGGCGGGGATATCGAAGATCTCGGTGAAACGGCGATTGATCATGAGCGCGCGCCGCTCCGGCGAGATGAGCACCATGGCGTCCACGGCGGCGTTCAATACGGCGCGCAACTCGTCGTTCGCCCGGTCGCGCTCTGCCAGGATGGCGTTGCGGATCGCATCTTGCTCGGCCAGCGTGATGGCGCGAGCTTTGGTGACGAAGCCCGCGCTGAGGGCGGCCAGGAGCGGTCCCAGCCGCGGCTGGAGGAGCCGCCGCTCGGTGGGACGGAGGTCGTCGAGTAGCTCCTGGGCCAGCAACTCCTCCGTTCGCTCCAGCGCATCCGGATGCACGTAGTGCAGCTCGGCGATGGCCGCTCCGATCGCCCGTCCCTCGTCTCGATCGGCGGGTTCCGCCAGCAACACCCGCACCGCGCGCTCGACGAGCGAAGTCAGCGTTGCCCGCACCTCCGGCACGCTGGCGGCGACGAAGCCCGTAAGAGCCAGGGCCTGTTGCCAGCGCTCGGCGATATCACCGCTCCGGCTGGAGAGGACGACCGCAAGGTCACGACTCGGGTCTTGCACCACACGGGACCTCAGGTGGTTTCGGCCAGTCGCCCGGGCGCCCCGCCGGGCACTCTGGCAACAGCGGCGCAACTGGAGGCGCGCTCCGGCTGATCCAGATAGAGGTCTTGCGGGCTCTCGGGTCGCCAGAGGGGGGTGCGCACGATGCCCGGCGCCACGAGCTCGAGACCGGCCAGCCAGCGGACGAGATAGGCGGGAGAACGGGACACGACCGGATTGTTGCTGCGCTCGTACAGGCGGATGAGCGAGGCGTGGGCCTGCCCGGGCGGCCCATCCCCCGTGCTGTGGGAGAGCGCCAGGAAACTCCCCGGCGCCATGACCGCGCGCAGCGTCTGGACGACACCATCAGCGGTGGTGTCGTCGGTGATGAAGTGGAGGACGAACGCCAGGAGGACGGCCATGGGCCGGCCAAAATCGAGCGTGCCCTGAGCTCGTGCGCGCTCCAACATGAGCTCGGGCTCGCGGATATCCGCCTGGATAGCCGCGGCGTGCCGATTATCCCGCAGTAAGGCGATGCTGTGCTCGACAGCGATCCGATCGACGTCGACGTAGAGCACGCGAGCCGCGGGATTGGCCGTCTGGGCAATCCCGTGGACATTGCCCACGGTAGGGATGCCCGAGCCAAGGTCGAGGAATTGGTCGATACCCTGGGCCGCCAGGAAACGCACGGCCCGGCGCAAGAAGGCCCGATTCGCGCGCATGATGAGCGGGAACTCCGGGTAGATGGCGATGGCACGCTCCGCCGCGATCCGGTCTACCTCCAGGTTGTGCGATCCGCCCAGGAAGTAGTCGTACATGCGAGCGGCATTTGGCCGATCCAGCGGGATGTGCTCCGACAGCCAAGTAGAATCCACAGCGCATTCCCTCACGGCCCCGAACAGTACTCGCGTAGCGGCGCGGGGCGCGCGGCTCAACCCCTGACGTCGCCCGTCATTGTACGGCTGATCCGCTCCGGGCGCCCCGCTCACATTCTTGGTCGCGCATTCCCATCGTCTGCCCCTGCTGATCGCCACCTGGTATATCCCACCGATCGCGCGGTCCAGTACAATGAGGGAGGAAGTACACGTCATGACCGTGACCGAGTCCCGTGTCGCCGCCGCCAAGATTCCCGACATCGCCTCGTCCGCCTTCAAAGCCAACCCGGGGCCAGCCTGTGCCCACCTGCGGGCCGAGCAGCCGGTGGTCCGCGTCCCTGTGCCGGGCGGCCTGGGCGAGGGCTACCTGATCACGCGCTACGAGGATGCCGCCGCGGTGCTACGCGACGAGCGCTTCGTCAAGGACGTGCGCGCCGCCAGGGACTCTGGCCACCTCGGGCTCCCCTGGATGCCCCGGTCGCTGAAGCCGCTCACCCATACCATGCTGGATAGCGACGGAGCGGAGCACCGCCGCCTGCGCAACCTCGTCCGCGACACCTTCGCGCCCAAGTACATCGCCCAGCTCGAGCCGCGGGTGCAGGAGCTGACCGCCCAGCTGCTGGACCGCCTGGCGACCATGGGCCAGGCCGACCTGGTCGCCGACTACGCGCTGCGCTTGCCGCTGACCCTGATCTCGGAGATCCTCGGCGTGGCGGAGCGCGACCGCCTGCGCTTCTGCCGCTGGTTCTCCTCCTTGATCGACGCGTCCGCCTCCAGCCGGCCGGGCCTGAGCGTGCTCCTCAAGCTGCCCGCCGTGCTGGCCATGATGCGCTTCCTGCGCCGCCTGATAGCCGAGCGTCGCGCCCACCCGCGCGACGACCTGGTGAGCCGGCTCGCTGCCACCCAGGAGGAAGGCGATCGCTTGAGCCAGGACGAGCTGCTGGCGATGGTCGCGACCCTGCTGATCGCCGGCTACGAGACCACCGTGAACCTGATCGCCACCGGCACGCTGCTGCTGCTCCAACATCCCGACCAGCTCGCCCGCTTGCGCGAAGACCCATCCCTGATCGGCTCCGCCGTCGAGGAGCTGCTGCGGCTGGCCACGCCGATCGACGTTGCCACCGAGCGCTATGCGCGCGAAGACGTGGCAGTGGCCGGCGTCACCATCCCCCGCGGCTCGCTGGTCCTGGTCGGCATCGTGGCGGCCAACGCCGACGAGGCTCGCTTCCCCGATCCGGCGCGGCTCGACCTGGCGCGCGCCGACAACCGCCACCTCGCCTTCGGCCTCGGCCCCCACTACTGCCTGGGGGCCCCCCTGGCCCGCCTGGAAGGGCGCGTGGCAATCGGGTCATTGATCCACCGCTTCCCCAACCTGCGCCTGGCCGTGCCCCCCGAGCAGCTGCGCTGGCGGCCGGGCGTGAACCTGCGCAGCTTGCGCGCATTGCCGGTAGCGCTGTAGGCGATGCTCCGTGCTGGGTATTGCTGGCGCCAACCGATGGCGCGTCGTAATCTAGACAGCAGACCCTGTGGCGGCGCGCCGCCGCCCGCGCGGATGAAAAGCCCCTCTCCAGCTTGCTGGGGAGGGGTTGGGGAGGGGCCTTTTCAGACCAGCAAGTCGCGCGAGCGGTGACGTCTTGCCGGCAAGGGAGGGTCGCATGCCGTCCATTCGCGTCATGACGTTCAACGTCGATGGCTCCTCCTTCCCGCGGGAGGGGCCCAACGCCTGGTCGCGACGCCAGGCGCTGAACGTCGCCACGATTCTGCGCCACGACCCCGACCTCATCGGCTTCCAGGAGGTGGCGGAGGACAACCTAGCGGTGTATCGTCAGCGCCTCACCGAGTACGACCACGTCGCCGGCAACGCCTATGGGGATAACCCACCGGAGGAATACACCTCCATCTTCTGGCGAGCCGCTCGCTTGGCGCTAGTCGCCTCGGGGCAGTTCTGGTTGAGCCGGACCCCCGACGCGCCGTCCCGCGACTGGGGCGTACCGTACCCGATGGGCGTCACCTGGGTCCGCCTGCGGGAGCGCGAGACGGGTGTGGAATTCGTCCATCTCAACACGCACTTCGAGGACGGACCGGACGGGGCGACCTCGCGCCTCGAGGGCAGCCGGCTGGTCGTCGGGCAGGCCGCCGCGCTGCAGCAGGGCCGACTCCCCGCCATAATGACCGGCGACTTCAACGACAACCCGGGATCGGCGGCCCACCGCACGTTCCTCGACGCCGGCTTCGTGGACGCCTACCTCGCCGCCGGCAACGTGGACGGGGCAGCATCCACCTTCCACGGCTTCGAGGGCGAGGGCTACGATGCCCGTCGCTACAGCGGGGGACGCGACACCTTCTGGCGGGTGGACTGGATCCTCGCCCGTTCGGCGACCCGGCCGATCGGGACGGCGGCGTGCCGTATCGTCCGCGACGCCGAGCCTCCCGCCTACCCCAGCGACCACTACCCGGTGCTCGCGGAGCTGCAGATCATCCGCTGAGGGGTGGGCGGTGCGAGTGCGAGGCCGCGATTGCGATCGGCGGCTAAGCGACCGGGGGGACTGCGGTCCCGTGGCGACGGCAAGGTTCGTCTCCTAATGAGACCATGTTCTCGGGTGAAGGAATAGGAGTGGCCGAAGTCACGTAGCGCCCAACCGCGGTATCCCCGTCGCGCGGACGGCCCTCGCCGAATGAACGGGACCGCAGTCCCCCGGTCGCTTAGCCGCCGATCGCAATCGCGGCCCCGGCCTATCCGCCACCTCGGTTATCTCCTGTTTTCGCAGCGGTCGCCGCCCCGGCGACGCCGCCACCAGCAATAGGTCGCCATTTGAACCAGATTGACGCTAGCCCGGCCCGAACGCCGTGCCGTCGCGCCAGGCGGCAGTTCCATCTGAAAAGGCATAGTCGATGGCCTGGTCGAGCGGCATCGACCAGCCCTCGGCCCAGGCCGCGGCGGCGGCCGCTGCGCTCAGCGCCTGGCAGGCGATCGCCAGGCGGCGCTCGAAGCCGACCCGATACGTCGGGACCAACTGAGCGCCGAGCGCCTCGGCGAGCGCCGCGGTCGCACCCGCCAGGCGCTGAGCGCGCTCGGGCCGCCCCTCCGAGGCTGCCAGGCTCGCGAAGGCGACCAGCGAATGCACCATCCCAAACGTATCGGCGTGGTCCCGCCGAATGGTCAGGCTCTCCGCCAACAGCGACCGGGCGGTCGCGTAGCCGCCTTCGTCGAGCGCCAGGCAGCCCAGGTTGTGCAGCGACCAGGACAGGAACTTCGGGTTCCCGACCTCGCGGTTAAGCTGCCAGGCCTGCTCGTACAGCGCACGGGCGCCCGCATAGTCGCCCAGCGCGTGGGCCACCTGGCCCAGCCGGTCCAGGTCGATGCACATGCCGACTCGATGTCCCAGTTCCCGATAGATCGCCAGGCTTTCCTCGAGCAGGGCGCGCGCCCCCGTATGGTCGCCCTGCTCGCGCCTCGTCAAGGCCAGCATACTCAACGTGGCGGCGACGCCCAGGCGGTCCCCCAGGCGGCGCTGGGCGTCGAGACACTGCTCCGCCAACGACTGCGCGGCGGCATAGTCGCCGCCGTAGTACTGGGCCAGCCCCGCCGCGGACCAGAGCGCCATCACCAGTGCCGGCGTGGGCTCGACCCGCTCGCCGGAGGCCAGCAGCGCCCGGAGGAAGGCCTGCCCTTCCGCCAGGTGACCTCGCCGATAGCCAAACTTCTCCAGCACTCCCAGGTGGCGCAGGCCCTGCTCGATCGTCCGGTGGTCAACCAACCAGCCCCAGGCGGCGCGCATGTTGCCGTGCTCCGTCTCCATCAGGTCCAGCCAGCGCCGTTTCGCGATCAGGTCCGGCTCATGGATCGCGGCGTCTCCCACGTCCGCCAGTGCCAGATAGTGCGCGGCATGGCGGGCGCGGACGCTGCCATCCTCCCCGCTGGCCGTGAGCCGGTCGTCCGCGTACTCGCGCAAGGTCTCCAGCAGGCGGTAGCGCCGCTCGCCCGCAGCCCCTTCCTCCACCACCACCAGCGACTGGTCCACCAGCCGGACGAGCAGCGCCAGGACGGCGTCGCGGTCGACGCCGTCGCCGGAACACACCGCCTCCGCCGCTTCCAGCGTCCAGCCGCCCGCGAAGACGGCCAGCCGGTGGAAGAGGGCACGCGCCGGCCCGTCGAGCAGGTCGTCGCTCCAGTCGATGGTCGCCCGCAGCGTCTGCTGGCGCGCCAGCGCCGTGCGGCTGCCGCCGACGAGCAGGCGGAACCGATCGTCGAGTTGGCGGGCGAGCTCGTCCAGCGTCAGCACGCGGACGAGCGGCGCCGCCAGCTCGATGGCGAGGGGCAGGCCGTCCAGGCGGCGGCAGAGCCGCGCGACGGCCGGCGCGTCCGGCTCGGCCAGCCCGAAGGTCGGGTCCGCCGCGACGGCGCGATCGAGGAAGAGGCGCACTGCCGCGCCGCGCTGCAGCTTGTCGGCGGTCGCCGCGCGGTCGGAAGGCACGGCGAGGGGCGCCAGCCGCCAGACCGTCTCCCCGGCGACCCCCAGCGGCGCGCGGCTGGTAGTCAGCACCCGCAGCCGCGCGCACGCCTGGAGGAGCGCCTCGGCAGCGGCCGCGCAGGCGCCGACGAGGTGCTCGCAGTTGTCCAGCACGAGCAGCGCCTGCCGCTGGTGCAGGGCTGCCGCCAGGGTGGCAAGCACGGCCTCCTGGGTCTGCTCACGCACGCCCATCACGGCGGCGATCGCTGGCGGGACCAGGCCGGGGTCGACGAGGGCGGCAAGCTCGACCAGCCACACCCCGTCGGCATAGCCGCTCGCCAGGCCGGCGGCCACCTCCAGGGCGAGCCGGGTCTTGCCGATCCCACCCGGGCCGGTCAGCGTGACCAGCCGCGCCACATCCAGCAGATGCCGGACCGCGGCGACATCCCGCTCCCGCCCGACGAAGCTCGTCAGTTGCAGCGGCAGGTTGTTGGGAGACATGCCCGGGGACCGGAGGGGCGGCGCATCGGCCGCTAAGGCAGGGTGGGTCGCCTGGAGGATCTGCCCCGCCGCCGGCCGGGCCGCCGCGAGGAGGGCGCCGCGCTGGTCGGGGGGCAGGGCCAGCGCGGCGGCCAGCAGCGTCACGGTCTCCAAGCGCGGCGTGCGACCGCCGTCGCGCTCCAGGTCGCTCACCGCCCGCGTCGACAGCCCCGCCCGCGCCGCCAGCCCTTCCTGCGTCAGGCCGGACTCCAGGCGGTGGCCCTTGAGCAGCGCCCCGAAGGGAGCGGACGTCGAGGTCGTCGCCATACCGCCTCCTGTTCGCGCCCCACAACCCTGATGCCGGCGAGGCTCGCGTCGGGATGGCCCCAGCATAGCACGCGCGGCCACCCGACGCGCCCGGCGCGTCCCGCCGAACGGTGGGCGAACGGTGCGTCCTCGGTGACCGCTCGTCGTGGTCAGCCGCGCCGCCGCGCCGCAGACTGGGGCTGTCGGGAACCGCCGGGGGGACCGACCAGCCGGCACGGTGGGACGCCACCAGGAAAGGACGGTCACGGTGACCTCCGTACCGCGCAACGTCAAGTGCTTGCTCTTCAGCCTGACGATAGTCGTCCCGTCGGCCTTGAGCATCGTCGTAGTCCCGGCCGCCGCGCCGGTGCCGGCCGGCGGAACCTTCACCTGCACATCCACTGTCTATGCCAAAGCCACGATGAGAACCGCATTGCACCCAGAGGACGGCCCCGCGGATTTCATCGCGGCGTGCGTTTAGGAGCAAAGGGGCTCCTTCGACCCACTTGACGCGGCGCTTCTAGGGAGGGAATCGCGGATGCCACTCGGCCTTCGGTGCCGCGCCGGCCTGGCCCTGCGTTGCTTGCTGCGCTCTCGGATCGGCATCGCCGGTGCGCTGCTGTGCCTCGTCACCGCCATCGGCACGCCGCTGCTCGCCGTGGCCCAGCCCGCGCCTCGGCCCATCGAGCTTGCCGGCATGCCACTCGGCGCCGCGGTCAGC
>CALBSQ010000010.1 GCA_937967325.1 uncultured Chloroflexota bacterium | reverse complement strand
CCCTCCGCCAACCCACACAAGCGAGCTAACGGCGCGACAACGTGTGGCGCACTTCGACGCTTGGGGGATGCCGTCCGGTCTGCTCGCGGCAGGCGTCGGCGCCCGCGACCGCTCAACGGAGCGCCCGCTACAATAGCCGCGCCGGAAATCGACCGAGGGTTGGGAGTGCTGGAGACATGCGAGCTCGTCGAGCTGTTGCCTACGCGCCGAGGACGCTGGATTGGGAGGAGCAGGTGCTGCCGGACGCGCCTCCGCCCGGCCGGCTCCTCGTTCGGACCACGGCGACCTTGATCAGCACCGGAACGGAGCTGGCCAACTGGACCGCCATCACCGCCGACCGTTCCAAGATGAGCACCGACTGGCGGGATCATCCCTTTCGGCCAGGCTATTCGCTCGTTGGAACTGTTGTGGCTGTCGGCGACGGCGCGCCAGGCTGGCAGCCTGGCGACCGACTCTCCGCGGCTGGACCGCACGCCTCGGCGGCCGTGCTCGAGGCGTCGCGCTGCGCCCATGTCCCTGCTGGGGTAAGTGACGCCGACGCCACTTTTGGCACGCTCGGTCCTATCGCGCTGAATGGCGTGCGCCGGGCCTCGCTGGCCCTAGGCGAGAGGGTCGCGGTCGTGGGCCTCGGGCTGATCGGCCAGCTTGCCGGCCTGTTTGCTCGCCTGGACGGCGCGAGGCCCGTCCTGGGCGTCGAGCTGTTTGAGGAGCGCCGCCGCCTTGCCAAGGAGATGGGCTTCGATGACGCGCTGGACCCTGCCGGCGAGGACGCGTTCAAGGAGGACGTGCGTCGCTGGACCGACGGACGCGACTTCGACGTGGTCATCGAGGCCACCGGCCATCCGGCGGCCCTCACGCCAGCGCTGCGCCTCGCGACCCGGGAGGGGCGCGTCGTTGCCTTAGGCAGCACGCGCGGCATCGTGCCGGAGTTCGACCTGTACGACGACCTCCATCGCCGCGGCGTCATTCTGATCGGCGCGCACGCCAACACGCACCCGGCGCAGCCCAACACCGCCAATCGCTGGACCGAGCCGGCCAATCGCGCCGTCACCATGCGCCTTATCGCTTCCGGCGACCTCCCCGTGGAGCGGCTCATCTCGCACCGCGTGCCGGCCGACCGGGCGCCGGAGATGTTCCAGCTCCTGGCCGACCGCCGCCGCGCGGCAATGGGTGTGGTGCTGGAGTGGTGACGCGCACTCGCGCTCAGTCGTAGCCCGGCACGCTCAGGCGCGGCACGCTGACCACGAAGCGCAGCACGGCATCGCTCGCGTGCGCCTCGATCTGCCAGCACCCCGTCTTGGGGAAGATCATGTACGTGGGCTCAATCGGGCCCGGATAGTATTGGTTGGGTATGTCGACCTCCAGTGAGGGCGCCGCGCCGTCCAATCGCTGCCCTTGGATCGTCAGCGTGCTGCCGTCGGGCCTGATCCAGCCGACCTTGGTACGACCGATCTGCCACCCGGCGTGCGCAAGCACCCACAACTGCCCGGACGGGTCCCGGTACAAGGGCTGATTCGGCATCCAGGGATCGGTCGCCGGCCTCGGCGAGAATGCCGGCTCCGTGACGGGACAAGGCGCGGTGGTGGCTCGCGGTTGCGCGGTAGGCGACGCGACGGCTAACGTAGGAGTCGGAGCTGCACGGAGCAGCGCGGTACCGAGGCGCGCCGGTGTGGTCGCCGCTGACGGCGAGTCAAGCGGCCGGACAGTAGGCGCCGCTGGCGCGCAGGCGCTGGCTAGGAGGACGATACACGGGACGACGATCCAGGTTGGCAGTATCCTCACCGTATGCCTCCTTGGCTGGTCAAACGTTAGGGGCCATTCCGCGACGCTGCCTAGTACTACAACGTTAGGTCGTCAGGAGGAGTCGAGTCGCTGGAGGATGTGGCGGCGGTGGGAGCAGTGGGCGGCGAAGTTCTGCGCCTGCAGCTCCAGGACGAGGGCGAGGGCGGTCGGAGCGTCGAGCTGCCGACGGGGCAGGCTCACCTGGAGCAAGAGGCGGGCCTGGGGCACGGTGAGGGCGGGTGATTTTCCCCCCCGCGCGACAGCGCAGGCGGACCAGGAAGTGATGGGCCAGCAAACACATGGTCATATGGTGATGCCAGCCGCGCCACCCCCGCACTTCGTACTGGTCCATCCCGACCTCGCCCTTGCTCTCCTTGATCGCGTGCTCCACCGGCCAGCGCATTCCCGCCAGCCGCGCAAACGTGGCTGGCGGGGTCGTCACGGGCGCGTTGGACAGGTAGGTCTTCAGTGCGGGGTCGTCGTCCAGACCGCGTCGCAGCACCAGCCACTGCGCCGGCCCGGGGAGGCCATCGCGCACGGCCACCACCCGCAGCCGGGCCAGCTCGACCACCAGCGGCCCCTTGCTGCCTTCTTGGAGCACCGTCCGCTGCCACCGCTCCGGCGGCAGTTCGTCAGCCACCTGCCGCACCGATCGCGGCGCGGGCGCAGCCGGGGCCAGGCGTAGCCGGGTGGGCGCTCGGCCGCGCTGCCCGCGCCGCGGCGGGACCAGCGTGGGCGGGCGCTGCCGCCAGACGGCCGTGTCGTGCGGCGCCTCCGCGAAGTACCACAGCCCGGCCGCCTCCAGCCCATCCAGGAAGGCGGGGTTATCGCCGAAGCCCTCATCGCAGAGCACCCAAGCGAACGGCAGCACCCCGCGGCGCCGGAGGGCGGCGATCAGCTGCTGGGCCAACTGCGGGCGCGTCCGGAAACGCACCCCGTCCGGGACGCCGCACTCGGCGCGCAACTCCCGGGAGTCGTCGCCGAACCAGGGGGCGGGCAGATACAGCCGCCGATCGACCAGGGTGTAGCCGCGGGCGCTGGCGTAGCACGCCACCACACTGGCCTGGCAGTTGGCCACTTTGCCCAGCGCGCCGCAGTATTGCCGGGCCACCCCGACCGAATGCCGGCCCTGCTTGGGGAAGTCGCAGCCATCGACAATCAGGACGCCCGTCGCCGCGTCGCCCAGCGTCTGCGCCACCAGCTCCTGATGCCGCGCCAGGATCGGCGCATCGTCCCAGGGCGCCGCGCCGATGAACTGCTGCATCGCCTGGACATTGCCGCCCGCCAGCCGATGGGCCATGGGCTGGATCGCCTTGCGCTCGACGGCGAGCAGTTGCCCGGTCACGTAGGCCGCCGCCCACCGGCGCTGCTCCTCGCGCTGGAACAGCGGCGCGAACGCGGCGTGGTAGGCTGCCAGCTCGTCGGCCAGCGCCTCCACCTCCGCCGCCGTCAGATCCACCCCGGGCGGTCGCCCGGACGGCGGGGCGACCGGCCCATCCAACTCCACCTGCGCCATCAGCGTCTCCTTCCTGCCCCTCCCCCGGTCTCAGCAAGAATCGCGCCACCTAACGTTGTAGTACTAGTGGGCCATTTGCTATGCGTACCGCCATTGCTAACGGCGCCCGGTTGTAGTTGTAGTAGGGGCGCTGCTTGCTGCGCCCCTCGTCGCAGCGCCCTACCAGCCGATCGGTTCGGAATGGCATGCCGCATGGCCATTCATACAACACAGGCGTCCCGCGGGTTCCGGGTGTTCGGCGCAGAAGCCATTCCCGATGACGAATTACACACGCCCCTATAGGATGGCGGAGTGGTCTGTCCGGAGTGCATGTGCCGTTTTCGTCGAACCCGCGTTTCCATTAATCGATGTACGTCCGCCGTAGCGGAGTCGAGATGCCCACGCTGAGGACTCTGGCGATGGCATAAGTCTAGCCCGGCCGGAACCAGGCGGTGGGGCCAGGTCTTCACGGATTGTCGGCACGGGCGATCGCCTGAGCGCTCCTCTCCTACCGCAGCGACTCCGCGATTCTGACCATGTCGGAAAGGCCCAGGCCGAGGTGCTGGGATTGCAGGACGAAGGTGACGCGGTCAGCGTCCCAAGACAGGATGGCAGCATCCAGTTGGCCGGACCATACCTCGGCGTCGTTGGCGGCTTGCTGCCAGCCGCCGTGCGCATAGGCCGCTGGCCGCCCATGCACCGTCGTCGATTCGGTGTGGCTGGCCGGAAGGACAGCGCCGCCCCGGCAGCACGGGTTCAACTGCGTCTCCTGCAAGCCAACGCCCGCCATGGCCGTTCTGGGGGACACGTAGGAGAGGAGAACGCTATTAGGAGCCTCGCCGCCCGACGGTGGGCCGAAGGCGCGAGCGGACCGAAAGACGACGCCCGCCGGTAACCACGTCGGTCGGCGGATGGGGAAGGGAGTCTGCGCTTGAGCCTGGGCTAGCGTGAGCAATGGCAGCGGCGGACTATCCGTCTGCACCCCCGCTGCCGGGTGTAGTGGCTCGTCCCCAACCAGGACGAGGCCGAATTGGGGTCCGAGCTTCTGGAGCACGGCCTGCGCGGCCTGCGCAGTACCCAGCGCCGTGAGCGTCACCAGCAGGAGCGCAATGCCAGCTATGAGGATCCGGCGGCTCCCACGACGCGTGAGGCGGTGGGCGACCGGACGTGGCGCAGGGAGCTGGGCGCGGATGGCCGGCCAGAGATCCAGCGACGCAGGGACTGCATCTTCCGCCGCCTCGCGCAAACGCTGCTTCAGAAGCGCCGTGGACATAGGGGGCCTCCTTTCAGGGCTCGGTACCGGGGTGCAGAGGACGCAACAGTGTTCGCAATCGAGTTCGGGCAGCGTGGAGACGGCGCTTGACGGTGCCCGGAGGACAAGAGAGGGCCGTTGCCATCTCCGCCTCGCTCCGCTCGAGGAAGTAGCGCTGCACAACGGCCGCCCTCTCACGTGGCGTCAACTGCGCTAAGGCGGCCACGACCTCCGCAGCGCTCTCTGCCTTTTCCAGTAGGGCGTCCGGACCGGGAGACGGATCAGCCGTCAAGAAGGCGACCCCATCCTCATCGTCCGATGCCAGGGTATCAAGCGAGCGCAGGCGATTGGCCCGGGCGGCGGCCTTGCTGGCGTCGTTCAGCACGCTGCGCAGAAACCAGGGGCCGAATGGGCGGGCTGGGTCGAACTGGACGATACGCTCGTAAGCACGGAGGAAGGCGGCCTGTACCACTTCCTCAGCGAGGGCGCGATCGTGGGTGACGAGATACGCCGCGCGTACGGCAGCCACCTGGTGGCGACGGACAAGTGGCTCAAGGCCGCTGGTATCACCCCGACGTAGGCGGGCAATGGCCTCAAGGTCGTCCACGGTCACACCCTCCACCGCGCCCGGCCACACGCGTCTACTGTGTACTATCCCCCAGCCGGTCTGAAGGTTCGCCCGCTTGCTCGCGCTGATGCCGGCCGATATCCCTCTGTTGACGCGGCGACGCCACTTCTACAACCACCCACGGGCCTCAGGTTCCATTTGCGCGGGATCTCTCCTGGATACTAGTCACCTCGGGCTCAACCTTCCAGGAGGACTATGGGCTGGTCCCCCGCCAAGGGACCGCTCAATCAGCCAGGAGGCCAGCCCGCACGTTCGTCTCCGGGTGGGCGTGTGCTCTGCTACGGGAAGGAGAGCCCGTACGGCGAGAGGCCGCCTTGCGCCATCGTCGTGGCGCCTCCGGTGGATGCCGCTCCTTGTGCCCGTGAATCGAAGGCCACTAGAGGACCGTTCTGGCCCTGGCGCGCGAACACGCGATTCCCATCCAGACTGATCCACATTCCATATTGGCTGGCCTGGTTCTGCCGGCGGATCACCTGCCCTGTCGCGGTGTCGACGACGAGCAGCGAGTACGCGTGGTCGATCGCCGGCTCGTCAGCCGTTGCGGCGAGCGCAATGACCGCCTGCCCGCTGGGGGCAATCGCCGCGCCATCAAAGGGGACCACACGTCCCTGGCCGGGGGCGAAGGTCGCGACTTCGGACACTGCGCGTGTCGGTAGATCGACCCGAACGAGCTGAGCGTTTTCCGTGATCACCGCAACGGCCTGCGTTCCCTGGATTGGGCCGGCGGCAACTGCGCGTCCGACTTGTGATCCCAGGGGGATGATGCTTGCCACCTGGCGCATTGCCAGGTTGATAACGCGAAGATCGCCGGTGTTATCGCAAAGTACGACCAGCTGGGCCATCGGCACGAGCTGGAAAGCGCCGCACCCAGGAAGTGGTATCTGCCCCGGAAGTGTCTGTCCGGTCCGGCGATCGAATAAGGTGAGCCAGTACGTCGGGGTCGACCGAGAGGCGTGGTAAATGACGACCGTCCGATCATCACTTGCCACGACGACGGCGGCATGCATGCTTCGCGCGTAGTCGCCCGTCGCCACGGCGACCTGGGGCGCGAGCGTCGCTGCCGCCAACTCGGTGAGTTGATCCACGGCGCGAGCGCCGTCCCACACCGCATCGAGCAGGAATACCGAGCGACCATCGTGCGAGACGGCGAGACCCGGATTTTGGGTGGCCAGGTGATAGGGGTGGCGGGCGAGCACCTGGCCGGTCTGCACATCGAACCTGATAACGTCGCTGCCGAGGAAGCCATAGGCAGCCGATGAGGATGCCGCACCGGGTACCGCTGCCCCACGGACCGCCCCGGGGGACCAGGCGCCCACAGCCTGTTGCAACGCCAATGCCCCAACGAGCGCGGCCGCGATGACGACGAACGCCAGTGGGTTGTAGTTTCCTACCTGACCAGGTGCAGCAAGAGCGGAGTCGGATTTCATGGTACTCACTCCCCGTTTCACCCACATCGACCAGTGCGTGGCAAAGATGCGAGCACTACATGCCAAAGGTAACCCGAGCACACAATGTACTATTCTCGCGCAGATATCGGTGGGCTGATGGGCGCTGGATCGCACGCCTCAGTTCTTCGGAAGTCCACACGCGCCCGGTGTTGCGTGCCCACCGATGTTCGATGGCCGGCAGGCCTCGGGATACACGTAGACGACGCCGTCAAGCGTTTGGTCGGCGGCTTTGGCGTGGACCCTCCAGCAGCCGGCTGAGGAGAACACCGTGGTCGAACTCACGGCGCTGCCGATATCGTTGGCATTCTCCAGGCGTAGCTGGGCCGACACCCCATCTAGCCGCTCGCCGGACACGGTGAGCGGCGCGTCGTGGTCCATCTGCCACTGGATTTTGTTGCCATCCGGCCCGGCAAAGAGCACACCGATGGGAATACCGGCCGCCAGACCGTGACCGTCCAGCCACCTCCCCGGCAACCTTCGCCGCACGCCGAAGGGCATCGGCGTCACCTGGCACGAGGAACCGACGGAAGAAGCAAGACCATCGCGACCTCCGCTGGTGGTGGCGCGATCAATCGTCGAGGTGGGTACGAACGCCGACCTGACATCTAATCCGGTGGTCGCGGTCGCAACGGTAGCTTGCCTGGCCTCCGAGCAGCTAACGAGGGCCAGTAAGCACGCGGTGATTACGAGAACGTAGCAGGTTGAACGCAGCATTTCCCTGGACCTCGCTAATAACCCACACTCCCATGTCTCGCCTGAACCGACCTGATCTTCCATAGTAACGGACTCCGGCTGTTCGGCGAGGCAGGTTGGTTGGGGATGGGCGACCACTCACATGCCGCCCGAGAACGCCTGTCAGCCTAGCCAGGCCGGCGTACTGCACCGCGTCCGTTCGCCGCGAGCTGGTCAGACTCCGCCCGCCGGAACAGAGGGCCAGGCGTTGACGTACCTGCGGGCCGTCATGCCGCGAAATATGACTCCCCCCGACCCAACCGGTCCCGAGGCGGTTGATTCAGCGGAGGGAGTGACCTACCGCATCGGCACCGTGGTAACAGCCAGAATGTGTGTACCTGATAGGGCCATTAACAGGTGAACTGGGTCTGCTCCGCGTATGAACACCCGTTCGAGTTACATGAGCAGGTGTACTGTGGGGGTAACTGGTAGCACTCGTAGCAATAGTAGGCTATGTTGCCAGAGCTGGCATCGCAACATGACCACATGTAATTCGCACAAGATGGCGATGAACACCAATCTGGATAGACTAAGTTGCAGCAGGCAAAGTTGCCTGCCTCGGCCGGAGGTGTGGGCAATCCTAACATTGCCAGCAGCAGCCCGAAAGCGGCACCGCTTGTTCCCACAAGAAACCGCCGCCGACGCACGTTGTGCTCGAATGCCTCTACGACTCTCTTGGCTAGCATGGGTCAATCCTTTCCTCGACTGAACGGCGCGATCTGGCGCCTTGCCAGACCATAAAACGCGCTAGCGGCGAATGACTCCCACTGACAGCAAAGCCATAGCGAGTGTGAGCAGGCCGAAACCATGCCAACGATGCAGAAGTGGCCGCAACTCCATTAGTGAATTCACGAATCTCGCGAGGGTTTGAGCGTTCAGGTCGAAAAGAGGCGGAAGGATTACCGTGACGACAGACCGGCCGAATCCAAATAGGCATAGCACAAGCGCGCCGTGCGCGGGTCCGCCACTCAGCAGCGCCCCCACCACCAGAAGCCAGTAGATTGGGAAGGCCACGCGGGTAGTGAGCCCCGAGCCCAGATCCATCCCCCACCACCACGCCGCCTCGGTTGGGCCAAGGCGGTGGAACCAGATCTTGACGGTTTGCCGACGCCACTCGACGGTTCCGACCCGCAACCAACCGAACTCCTGAAAGGCCAGCACCAGGCTGAGAGCACCTAAGCCGATCCACCACACCCCGGTGGCCGCGCGCCCGTGTAATAGGAACGCGCCGACCCAACCAAACAGCGCGCCAGCGGCACCGCCGCTTGTCAGGCTCCCGGCGACATATGCCATTATTGCCCGCCGGTAGACGGGGCTGCCTCCCGCCCCCTGCCCGAGGGGGCCTAGCGCTCCGAGGAGCGAAACCCCTCAAAGGCTGCCGATCTGGAGCAAGCCGGTCCAGAATGCGAGAGGCGCGAATGCCAACCAGGGGAGGCAGAGTAATAGTCCTAAGGTTGCTACTATCGTCAGGACGCTGAGTCCATTAACAGCGTGGACAAGCGAGCCGAAATGCGGTCGTCTCTCCTTCAGGCTGCACCCTATAATTGCCATTGTCGTCCCAATCTAGCCGTCAATGTTCCTCACTCCCAGCCGATCTGTCACGTTCAGCCCGTGGCATTGGCGACCCCAGCGTCTGCAGCAGCCCCGGCGGCCTCGCCTGGATCTGGGGAGGGCCGGTCGTCGCCTGTCAGTCCCACCCATCCAGGCAACTCCAAGCGAGTAACCGACTTCGGGAAGCCGTACTTCAATACTCTCCACTTGTGGTCAACGAGCACGGCTGTCGGTGTCCGCTTGACGTGGAACAGCGCAGCGATGGCTCCGCTCGTGTCCGAGAGGACAGTAAGTTTGGGGAGGTGCTCCTCTGCAAATCGCGTGCAGCCAGACTCTTCGCCTTGGCACAGCACCACGAGTTCGGCAGCCGCCCGTTTCTGGAAATCGACCACGTCGTCGGCGGTGTCCTCGCACGTGGGGCACCCCGTGGCCATGAAAACGAGCAACGCAGCACGCCCGTGCCATGTCGTGCTCGGCATCGTTCTCCGGCTTCGCAGGTCCAGCGCCTCGAATGCCGGCGCTGGAGAACCTGCCGGTAGGAGGTCGCTCTTGCCTATGGCGTTGTCGCTGGAGCGCTGCGGGACCGCCCTGCCATTCCGACGCACCAATTCGAGCAGGATAAGGGTGTGGAACAATACCAAAAGCCATAACAGGATAGAACTGGCGGCGATGAGGCTTTCTGCGGACATTGCTGTCTCTCCTACATGGCTGGCTATGACGCGCTCTTCTCTTGAGGCGCAAACAATTCCGGTAAGGTAAAAGCCCACGAGCCAATGATCAGCACGAAAACGGAGAGAAGGTACGTCAGCGCGACCTCGGTCCATGCCATCACGGTCGCCGCATGTGATGGCGGCAATACCAGAATTGCTAGAGCCACGAGCAGCAGCAGGGCGACTCTGCCCAGGACCCGCCTTGAAATCTGTTCATTGGAGGTAGCGCCAAAGCAGTAGCAGGACAACGGTCGGTGTCGGTGCAGGTTCAACGCCACCGCAATGAAGAAAGTCCCCAGCAGCACCGCGGCGACAGCAGCCCCCAGGTCAGGGTGCCATCGAGACAGGAGCGCCAGTGCGACGAAACCTTCGAATGGAATCACAAAAAGGCCATATGTAACCGCTAGCGGCTTGGGCAGTATCTGATATGCGATCACCCCGCCGAGGAAGCCGGATACGTCTCGGAGCTTACCAACGCAGGACAAGAGAAAGATCAGGCCAATAGTCGTTTGGATAACTGCAAGCGCATCCGCCGCCATCATAAGATTACCCCTCTTCTTCGAGCCCCGCCGATCGGCGACCCTCGGTCGGGCGATGACCGCGCAGCAGATCCGCCCAAATTGGCGGCTCATTCCAGTTCACGTTGTTGCTGGCAGCCCAGATCCGCCATTCAGTGGACCAGATCTCCGGGCCCTCGAGTCCATGGGCAGCCCAAGAGAAGGCCCATCGAGCCACTTTCGTATGCACCGGTGCCTGAGACGCGAATGTTAGGATGCCTTCCTCCCCTTCCCAAATGGAGAGAATGAAGAATGTACGCAAATCCCGAAGCAGGAAGGCGCTACGCACAAGGCGCGGTGCATTGCGCGCCTGACGTCTTACTTGCAGGTAGCCATACAGCATGAGCGGCAGTGCTGAGATGCGGCGCAGCTGAATCCGGGTGAGCACACAGTAAATCGGGGCTTCGAGACGCTCATGTCCCGATGGAGTCACCGGCACCTCGTGTCGACTGCGCAAGGATCCGCACCCTCTTCATCCAACAACGGCACCGGAGCATGCCAGATACTAAAGCGCGTCCCCGGCGCTCCGATCGGCCCCATGTCGGTAGCAGCATATGGGGTCGCCGATCTTCATGTAACTGTCAGGATAAACAGGTTATGTCCTGTCAATTTCAACAGGGATGACCCTGTGAACTTGACGGGGTGCTCCCCTGGCTCGCCCCGCCATGGTACGCTCGCTCCTGCAAGCCCTTCCTGCCCGACTTGCCCTACCAGCGAGGGGGTGCGTCGATGCTATCATTCCTCGGTCACGAGAATGTACCGGTGCGCTGCACGGCAGTTGCGGCTGCTATTCTGCTCGTGATGCTCGTCGCGCGGCTCGCAACCCCGTGGCCAGCCTCGGCAGCAGCACTGCCCGCGCTTGGCGCTGGCTTGGTTTTCTGGGCCGTTGGTGTCTTCGTTCTGCTCCACCGCGCGAACGATCCCATAGCCGCCCGCTTCTGTCATTTCGGGTTGGTCGTCGCGCTCGCCCTGGCCCTCGGCCCCTTGGCGGCCAGCGGGCCGGGCTGGGTGAGCGTCATAGCTGCGACAACCGCCTCCTTCGCCCCGGCCATGCTGCTCGATTTCGGCCTCTGGTTCGCTCTCGGGGCGCCGCCAAGGTGGGCCGCCGCGACAGCCCTCGCCGCCTACCTTCTCGCCGGGCTGCTTGTCGTCGCGGCCTTTGTCGCCGGGCTAGGCGGCTCTGGTCACCCTGTCCTTCTGGACGGTCCTCGTCGCGCCTGCGCTCTCGTATGCGCTTCCGCGACGCTCGTGCTGCTTCTGCGCACGGCGTTCCGTTCGCCCCAACCGGAACCGCAGGCGCGGCTCGTCCTGGTTG
The DNA here is from genome assembly GCA_937967325.1 of uncultured Chloroflexota bacterium. GTDB lineage: Bacteria > Chloroflexota > UBA4733 > UBA4733 > UBA4733 > UBA4733. Next base: position 29,266 of record CALBSQ010000010.1, on the reverse strand, counting down.
GCGTTGCGCTGGCCGTACTTCCCTTCGTCAGCCTCGTTCTCGTCCCCCTGGCAATGGGTGATCCGTCGCTGCTGCGCCCTGACCAGGCCGCGGCAGCCGTGGCGCTGCTCCCCCTCGTAATCGCTTATGCAATCCTGCGCACCGGCCTCTGGGGGATCGACATCGTCCTGCGCCGTGGCCTCGTGGACGCGGCCATGACGCTGGCTCTGGCTGCGGGCTACGCCATCGTCCTGGGGGCCATCGCGGGCGACGGCCCATCGGCGCGTCTGTCGTGGCCGCTCCTCGGCTTCTTCGCGCTGGTCGCCGTGTCTTTCGTCCCGGTCCGCGACGGTGTGCGCCGGCTGGTGAACCGCGTCCTCTACCATGAGCGCGCGGATGGGCCGCGGGCGCTTCAGGACATGGCTCGCCTCCTGACGATCCCCCAGCCGGTCGACGACCTCTGTGGCGAGGTAGCCGCGGGCCTCTTGGCGGCATTAGGGCTGCGCGGCGTGGCCGTGCTCCTGCCGCGGTCAGGCGGCGAGCTGGCGGTGCGGGGCGCGGCCGGAGACGGGGAGCTTGCTAGCCGTCTTGCTGCTGCTCCCGCCCCGGAGGCTGGCGCGACTGGGACACCGTGCGGCTCGCTCGGCGGCTGCCTACCCTTGCCGGTTCCGGCACGTCCCCCTGGCCGGCTTTGTCTGGGTCCCAAACGGGCGCGCGTGGAGCTCACACGGGCCGATACGTACCTTGCTGAGGCGGCGGCTCAGCACCTCGGACTTGCCGTCGCCTACGCCCTTGCCGCGGAGCAGCTCGTCACAGGAGGGGAGGAACTGGAGCACTTGCGCGACCAGCTCCTCCGCGCCCGGGAGGAGGAGCAACGGCGCGTCGCCGAGGCACTGCACGACGATCCGCTGCGGGCGGCGTTGGACGTGGCGCGCGAAGCCAGGGCCGTGGCCGCTCGGCTGCCGGCGCCGGCCGATCCCCGGCTCCGCGACCACCTCGATCGGCTGCTCGGACACGCTGCCGACCTCTCCGAGGAGCTGCGCGACCTGGTCGTCAGTGTCTATCCGTTCGAACTGCCGGATCTTGGCCTCGCAGCGGCGCTGGAGGCGCTGGTCGAGCGGGTAGCCCGCGAGGAACTGGTGCTGATTCACCTGGCCGTGCAGGGTCTCCCGGAGGACACACGGCTGGCGCGGCAGGTCGAGGAGGGCCTCTACCGGACGGCGCGCGAGACGGTCACCAACGCCTGCCGCCACGCACGGGCGTCGCGGATTGACGTCGAGCTGACGGCAGCGGGCGGAGAAGCCCGCCTTGTGGTGCGCGACGATGGCCGCGGCTTCGTCCCATCCCCGGAGAGCGCGCTCGTGCGGGCGGGGCACCTGGGGCTGGCGAGCGTTCGCCGCCGCCTGGAGCAACAGGGCGGCAGCCTGGCGGTGACCTCAGCGCCGGGGTCGGGAACCGTCGTCACGGCGCGCATTCCGCTGGAGCCGCCCGCCGACGAATGAGGGACGCGATGGAGCAGATCCGCATCGTGATCGCCGAGGACCAAACCATCGTCCGCGAGGGTACTCGCCTCATCCTGGAAGCCGAGCCCGACCTCGCTGTCGTGGGCGAGGCGGCGGACGGGGAGAAGGCGCTGCGTATCGTCCGCGAGCTGCGCCCCGAGGTTCTGCTGCTGGACGTCCGGATGCCGCGACTCAACGGGATCGAGGTGGCGCGAATCGTCCGCGCTGAGCTGCCGGACTTGCGCATCGTCGTGCTCACCGGCGTGGCCGACCAGCGCTACGTCCGCGTCCTCGTGTCGCTCGGCGTCGCGAGCTACCTGTTCAAGGACGCCTCGCCCGGCGAGCTGGTCGGCGCCATCCGGTCGGCGGTCGCCGGCTCCGGCTTCATCCAACCATCCGCCGCCCGTCTGCTGGCGGCCACGCCGGCAACACCGGAGGTGAGGCCCACCAAGAGAGAGCAGGAGGTGCTGGAGCTGGTCGCGGCAGGGCGGCACGACAAGGAGATCGCCGAGCAGCTTGACGTGGCGCCGCGGACGGTCCGCTTCCATTTGGACAACCTGTTCGACGGGTTCAACACTCACTCCCGGATGGAGCTCGTGCAGAAGGCCCGCGCGCAGGGCCGACTGCGATAGGGCGGAGCAGATAGACGCGCGGGAGCACCTCCCCGATGCCCACGGGGAAGGCGCGTAGCAGCGACCAAGCGGGGCACTGCGCCAGCGTTGTCTCCATCAAGCGGTGCTCGTGCGTGATCAGCGCGAACCGGGCGCCGGGGCGGGCCACTCTGGCCGCTTCACGCAGGAGATCGGGGTACAGGACGCGGTTCCCCTCGTGCGAGCCCACCAGATGACCAAACGGCAGGTCGGCCAACAGGATGTCGACACTCCGGTCCGGCAGCGGCAGCGCTCGCGCATCCCAGGGGTACAGCTCGATGGCCCGTTCCAGTCCCGCCGCCTCCACGTTGGCTCGGGCGCACTGGAGTGCCGCTTCGCTGGTGTCGCAGCCGATGGCCCGCCGCGCTGGGGCAGCCGCCAGGCGCTCGATGAGCAGGGTGCCGGAGCCGCAGGCGAGATTCAGCACGATGTCGCTTGGCCGCGGCTCCGTCAGCAGCGCCATGGCGTGGGCCACCGCCGCATTGAGCGCGCCTTCCATGTTGCAGACACGCCATGGCCTGGCGGAGAGCGGCCGTGGACCGAGGCGAACCAGCGACTCCCAGCCGGGCTCACCCGAGGGTGGGCGGCGCAGCCGGATGAGCAGGTTCCCTTCCCGTGTGCCCAACCGCAGTCCCGTCGAACGTGCCAGGTCCAGCGCCAGACGGGTCAGCACCGGCGAGTCCGCGCCGGCGGCGCTCAGGTACATGGTCCGGTAGGCCGCGCTGGGGAACAGATCGAGCGCCACGGCAACCTGATCGAGTAGCAAGCGGAAGTGCTGGTCGCCCAACAACGCGCGAGGACGTGGCACATCGAAGCGCTGCACCGCGTACACCGTCTGGACCGTGCGCAGGTCCAGGAGCGCGCGAGGATCGCCTGCATAGTGGAACGCGACGGCGCCCGCTACCCCTGCGCCGCCCAGAGGTTCCTGAACTCGGACACTCCGACCCAGATGCCGGCGCAGCTCTGCCGCGGTGACGTCTTCCAGCCCCGCGGCGGTGGCCGCTTCCCAGTAGAAACGCCGCGCTGGCGGGGGATCATGTTGGTGGCGTGCCGCCCAGACCATGCCGGAACGATACCCCACGGAGCAGCGGTATGTCGGAGCCGGTGGGTACGGGTACAATGCCGCACGCTTCACAGGGCGTTGGCCCGTACCTTGCGTGGGATGTGCCAGGAGCCCGGCAGGTCGCGGCGGCCATCAGGAGGGGAGACGGCGGTTGACCGGCGCGGAGCGGCCACACTCGTCTCTCGAGGAGCGGGGCGAGCCGGTGGTCTGGCTCGCCGGCAGCGCGATCCGTGTTGTGGCCGGAGTGGAGCTGCCGCCGCGTGGGATCGCCGCCGCGTTCCGGCTCTTCGGCGCTCGCTCGGCTGCTTCGCAGGTGCTGCTGCTCGGTCGCACCGTCTGCTCACCATCGCCGGCAATGCGACGGCTACGGCGGCGGGCGGTTCGCGCCCTCGACGATTACCGCGCGATCCTGCGTCAGGCGCCGCATCTCCACCAGCTGATGAAGCTCGACTTCACGATCTTGCTTGGCCTCTATCGGGACGCTGTGGGCGTCTCGCGCGACCAGGCCCTGGAGGCCGGGCTCGTCGAGACCTACTGCCATCTGTCGGCTCTGGTCGATGCCTACGACGATCTCCTTGATACCCGCGAGGCGCGTGCCGGCTCCTTGACCCGCGACGATTTCATGGCCGGGCGCACCGGCCAGCTCCGGTGCTGCCTAGTGAGCTGGTTCGAGCAGCTCAGCGCGCGGCGGCCCCGGGCGTCGGTCCTTGTGCGTGACTTGGAAGCGTTCGAGTCGCGGGCCTTGGAGGCGCACCAGAACCTGGATATTGGGACCGGTCTCGAGGCGCCGATCGAGGCGGTCGTCCGCGCGCGCGCCGCCACCTCCGGTCTGTTGCTGCGCTTTGCGGCGCATCTCTGGAGTGTCCTGCTCGATCTGCCCTTGCCCCTGGCGAAGCGGAGTGAGGACGCGGCGGCCACCTTCGGTCTCGTTGCCCAGTTTGCCGACGATGTCGTGGACTGGACCTGCGACGACGGCATAGCGCAGAATCTCCTCGGGGCGGCGCTGCGGGCGCACCCGGATGAGCTTCGCTCGGCTCGGGCGGCTGCCGAACGGCGGCCAGGGTGGTCGTTGTCGACGAAAACGCTGCAACGAGTGGCGCCTCGCTCGCTGGCAATGTTGGCGGCGGTCCGGCGGCGCGCCGCGGTCTATCCGCCGGACTGCCGCTTCGACGGTCTGCGTCAGTTTGGCGACGACGTGTACCTTACTCTGCTGCCGGCGTTGCCTTCGTTGAACTTCGATGAGTTCGATGACATTCGCGCCGAGGTTCAGGAGGTGCTGGCGACCTGGTAAGCGGGGGTCAACGGCAGCGTTGCCGATCGGCGCCGGACCGGCCAATCGACTGATACGATACACTCAGTGTTGAAGCAATATTCAGGCCGTAGCCTTTGTGTGCTTACTGGCGAGAGCGACACCAGGTATGGATGACGACCAGGTTGACAACGGTCGCAGTGCTGAGACGCGCCGCCGGCACGGCGAGGACTTCTACGCCCGCATCGGACGCAAAAGCTGGGAGGTGCGCCGGCGAGCGAAGGCCGGCGATGTCGAGGCCCAAGCGCTGCTGCAGCGGCGGCGAGACGCCCGCGCCAACAGACGGGCAATCTGGCAGGACCTCCTCGCGGCGCAGGAAGCCGTCAAGCTGCTGCGGGATGAGCTGGCGAGCCGAGCGCGGGCGAACGCGGAGGTGTCGCGGGCCTCGATGAGAGAGCAGTTTCGCTACACCGACCGGCTGCGGTACGAGCTGCAGCAGGCCGAGACGCGGCTGGCTCACTTTCAGTCGCAGCATGAGTTGCTCTTGCACGACTTGGAAGCCTTGCCCGACGCCAGGGGCTGAACCTCCCATCTTCCGCGAGGCGTCTTATCGCGATCCGTCTAATTCTTCGCCAGGACGCTATCGCCGATCTGGTCTGCCTGTCGCGCGGCGTCGGCCACGCTCATCTCCCCTTTGAACGCCGGTAGCATCTCGGTGGTGATCTGGTTGTACCAATCCAGCCAGTTCTTGTGAAACTGCAGATCGCGCGACACCTTCATGTCTTCATCGGTCAGCGCCATGTTGGCCGGTGGCGCCTGAAGATAGCTCTTGGCGTCGGTCGCTTTCGCGATCAGCGTCGGCATGGCGATTTTCATGTCGCCGATAAGCCCTTGACTGACCGGGCCGGCGGTGTACTTGAGCAGCAGCCAGGCCTGGTCAGGGCGCTTGCTCTGCTTCATCAGCAGCTCCGGGTTCCCGTTGGAGCTGACCACCCGCTTGCCGGTCTTGGGAGCGAGTGGCACCGGGAAGAAGTCCCATTCGAACTGCTTGATTCCTGTCAGCCAGTTCCCCACCGAGCCGGTTCCCGAGGTGATCATCGCCAGCTTGCCATCCATGAACGGATCGCCTTTGCCCAGACTGGTGTCCCCTTCCGCTGGGGAGACCTTGTACTTGAGCTTGAGGTCGACCAGCCACTGGAAAGCCGCGACGGTTTCCGGCATCGCCAGCATCGTCTTCTTGAGGTCTTTGGATAGGTACTCGCCCCCGTTCGACCAGATGAAGACCAGCCAGTTGAACTCGAAGCCGTCGCTCACGCGTAGGCCGAACTGGCCGGGCTTGGTCAGCTTCTGGGCCGCCTGGAGCGCGTCGTCCCACGTCCATTGTTCCGTGGGCGCGGCCACGCTGGCGGACTGGAACAGCGTCTTGTTGTAGACGCAGATCGTGACGTTCTCCATGAACGGCATGCCATACTGCTTTCCCTGCCAGCTGAAGATGTCGGCCTGCTTGTAGTAGGCGTTGAGGTCGACCTTGTCGGCCTTCAGGTAGTCGTCAACGGTCCCCAGCGCCCCCTTCTCGGCGAAGTTCAAGAAGAAGGCGCCGCTGCCGTGCATGATGTCCGGCGCCGTTCCGCTTGCGACCAGCGTGAACATCTTGTTGTAGAAGTCGGCCGGCGCTACGGGCAGAAAGTCCACCGTGATGGTGGGGTTCTCTCGCTGGAATTGCGCCAGCACCTTGAGGACGTAGTCGTGACGCGGGCCGGAATCGAAGTTGATGGCCCAGGCGATGCCGCCCGGCGCCGGCTTTACCGCGGCGGTCGACGTCACCGTCGCCGACAAGCTCGAAGCGGTCGCCGCCACCGACGTGCTGGAGCCTGCCGATGCTGTGGTGACAGCAGAGCTAGAGCCGCCTAGCGTCGTCGCGGCGGAGCTGGAAGCGACGGTCGATGTGGCCGGAGATGCCGTCGCAGGTGATGCCCCAGTCGTCGCGGTCGCGGGAGCGTTGGCCGCTCCTCCGCAAGCAGCCAGTGCCACCCCCGCGGCGGCGACGACGCTTCCGCCGAAGAACCGCAACCAGGATCGACGCGTGATGCCCGTACCCATTGCTTGCCTCCCACCACTACTGCGCTGCTACAGGAGCTCGGTGACGGCTCGCGCTGCCACGCCCGCTCGAAGGCCTGGAACGCATTCGAGCTTCCACCGCCAGGTTGATAGAGCAGCCAGCCGCGGCCGACCAGCACGAGAAGCAGCAGCGAAGCGAACGCCAGGCCGGCGCTCATCAGCAGCTTTCGCGGCATTTCCCCGGTTGTTCGCCCTCTCCCAGCCGGTCGCCCCAGCGCTACCAGGCTCCGTGGCTCTCACGCCGCATGGCCTCCAGAAACGTCGCGGCTGCCGCTTGCTCTTCGGGCCAACGCTCCATCAGGACGGCAAGATCGTTCGCCAGCGATGGGTTGCGCCGGTTGCGCATGAAGTAGACGGCTGGCGCTAGCGCCCCCGCCTCCAATGCCGCCTCCAAGGTCTCCAGCTCCGTCTCCATCCCGGTGATCGCCAGTGTCAGGCGGTCTAACCGGGCTTCCGCACGACGACGGCCGCTTTCGGTCGTCATCTTGGACACGAAGTCGCGGCGCTTGCCGACCACCCAGGCGGGGAGTTTCTCCCGCACGTAGGGTCCCAGGTAGTCGTGCAGCGAGGCTTCCAGGAAGGCGTCGAGCGACTCCCCGCGGGCGGCATACTGCCGCTCCATGCCGTGCATGCTGATTTGGATGTTGCGGAAAAAGGCCGGGTGGCCGATGTTGGCGTCGATGGTGTCGGCGTCGTAGAGGCAGCGACCCTCCAGGCTTGACTCGTCCCCCACTTTCAAGTGGCTGGCGATGATCTCCTCCACGTGATCGCGCAGGCCCTGGCCGTAGCCGTACTCCTCCAGCAAGGCGTTGGCAATGCGGCCACCGGAGATGTTGTGCAGTTGGCCGCGTACGTTGAGCTGGTCGTACAGGTCGGTCACGTGGTTGCGGCGCGCCGGCGCCAGAAACTCGTTGCGCCAGAAGCCGTGCTCGTCCAGCACGCGCTTGCCGTCCTTCATGACGATCTCGCCATCGTAGGACTTGGTGATGTCGTGCAGCGTGGCGCCCAGGTCCAGGGGGCGGGTATCGGCCCCTTCCTCCTCGGCCAGCCGCATCGCAAGGTTGCGCACGCGGCGGACGTGATCGTGCGTGTAGTTGCGCCAGGAGAAGCCGACCCAGTCCTCGTCCCAGAGCAAATAGGTCTGGCGGACCAGCTCAATCAGCTCTATCAGTACCCTGGCGTCTTCCGGGTATGGGGTGGGCGCCGCCACGGGTGCGCTCGCCAAGACCTGTGCCATTGTCACTCCTCTAATGTCGCCATCTCTCCGGCGTCCTCGCGATTACATAGTGTAGCGTCCGTCGTCTCCTGGTCCAGCCCTTGAGCCATCGTAGGTCCCGCTCGGGATTGACCATGGCGCTCCTCTGTCATATCCTCAGCCGCGACGGTACAGTTCGCCACGCCGGCCACCGTCGCGCTACTCAGCGAACGGAGAGGGCAGTGTCGGCGCAGACTACGTGGGCCGGCAGACCGTGACGCAACGACGGCCGAATCTGCTCTACATCCTGTCGGACCAGCACAGCCCCTTTGTCTCCGGCTGCTACGGCGACGCAATGGTGGAAACACCCAATCTGGATCGGCTGGCCGCGCAAGGGGTTGTGCTGTCGCAGGTCTACTGTCCCTCCCCGCTCTGTGTCCCCTCCCGCATGTCGATGCTGACGGGCCGTTACCCCTACCAGAATCAGGTGTGGACGAACGACCACATCCTCGGCTCCGGCGTCCCTACGTTCGCCCACGCGCTCGGCGCTGCCGGCTACTTTCCTGTGCTGATCGGCCGTATGCATTCGGTGGGACCGGATCAGTTGCGCGGCTACGCCGAGCGGCTGGTCGGCGACCATGGTCCCAACTACGTCGGCGGCGTCGACACATCGCGCGGCGTGCTGGAGGGTACGGCCGGCCCGGCACGTATCAGCCTGATCCGATCCGGCGCCGGCCAGAGCGGCTATGAGGTACACGACGAGTACGTGACTGCCGCGACTGTCGACTTTCTCAACCGGCTCGCTGTTGCCAGGCGTTCCGGCCGGGCCGCTGAGCCGTTCTGCCTGAGCGTCGGGTTCATGCTGCCCCACCAGCCCTATGTGGCCCGCCGCGGTGATTACGCGCGGTACCGGGGACGTATAACGCCGCCGGCCTATCCCGTACCCTATAGCGAGCAGCTCCATCCCTACCTCCGCCGGTGGCGCCGGCAGACCGGCATCGAGGAGGTGAGCGAGGAGGAGACGCTGCGCGCCCGCGCGGCCTATTGGGGGCTGGTCACCGCTTTGGACCGCATGATCGGCCGGGTCCTCGCGGCGCTTCGCGAAAACGATCTGGCCGAGAATACCCTGGTCGTCTATACTTCCGACCACGGCGAGCAGGTGGGCGAGCACGGCCTCTGGTGGAAGCAGACCTTCTACGAACAATCAGTGCGCGTGCCGGCAATCCTCGCCTGGCCGGGCACGCTGCCGGCCGGCCAACGCTGTGATCGAGTGGTCAGCTCCTTTGATGTGATGGCCACCATGTTGGAGGCGCTCGGCGCGCCTCCGCTTCCCTTGGGCATCGGGCGCGGCCTGCTCCCGTTGCTTACCCAGCCAGGAGCGCGGGCGTCCTGGGATGATCTGGCCTTCTCGGAATACTGTACCGACGAGGGCAGCTACCACCGCATGGTCCGCCGTGGCCCCTGGAAGCTGAACTACTACCACGGACAGGAGCCGCAGCTCTTCCAGTTACAGGATGACCCCGCCGAGCTCCACGACCTGGCCCAGGATCCGGCCCTAGGCGAGCTCCGCCGGGAGCTAACGGCGCTCGTGCTGACGGACTGGGATCCGGAGCGAATCGCTGCCGTGATGGCGCTGAAGCGGGAAGAAGGACGCCTGCTCACTGATTGGGCGCGCCAGATGCGACCGGCCGATCAGTATCGTTGGGATCTGCGGCCGGATATGAACTGGCTGGACGAGCGCGATCCAGCCGGCGGATAGCCCGGGCTGCAGCTCGTTAATCTTCTCTTGCCGCGGCCTGCGCGGTCAGGTGACCGACGCGAGGGAGGTTTAGGGTAATGCGCCTCGGCTGACCGGCACAATGCACATTAGCGGTGGCGCCGGGGCGGCGACTGCGGTCCGCCGCCCCGGCGCCACCGCAACCAGCAATGTCTCATTCTCTGAACCGTGTTGGAGCTACGAGTGAGCGAACGCGACGCCGATCTCCCCGGCGAGCCGTGTCAAGTACTCCCGGGACTCCGTGTACTCCCGGTCCAGCTCCGGTCCGGCGGTGGGGTGACTGCTGGTGGCGACGCCTGGCACCCCTTCCAGCTCGATCGACAGGACGCCCTGATAGCCGACATCGCGCAAGGCGGTCAGGGTGGCCGACCAGTCGATTTTGCCCTTGCCGGGACGCCAGTGCGCGTTGGAGTGGCCATCATTGTCGGAGAAGTGGGTGTGGAAGACTCGGCCGCCAAGCATGTAGACGGCAACCTGGGGCAGGTCACCGCAGGGGAACATGTGACTGGGGTCGAGATTCACACCGAGGGCGGGGGAGCCGACGTGCTCGATCAGGCGCAGCAAGCTGAGCGCCGTTGTGGCCCAACGATAGGGGTGGGTCTCTAAGGCGTAGCGGACGCCCGCCGCCTCGCAGACGGCGCAGCACTGCCGCAAGCCTTCCACGTAGGCAGCGTAGCCCGCGTCCCAGTCGAGGCCGGCGGGAAGCTCCACGCGCACCTCCTGGGCGGTGGGCAGCGTCAGCATGCCGGGAAAGCGCAGATCGAACGGCGTGGCAACGACGCTGTTGACGACGCTTGTGCCGAGCGCCTGGGCAGCCTCCACGGTGCGCTTGAAGTGCTCCACGGCCGTGGCGCGCCGGGCGGCATCCAGGCTGGCCAGACCGCCCGGTGTCGAGACGAACTCCGATAGCTGCAGCCCCTCGCCCTGCATCAAGCGGTTCAGCTCGGCGATGCGCGAGGGCGTGTAGTACTCGTCAAACGCGGCGCGGTTCCAGGCGATCAGCTCGACCTGCCGGAAGCCCAGACGCGCGATCCGCTTCAGGGCGTCTTCGTAAGGAGGCGACCACTGAAATGGCCAGACCGACACACCAAACTTCACGGTAATTCCTTTCCATTCGCGGCTGGGCGCCTGGCCGCGAGGCTAGTGTTGCCCAACCAGGCGCTGGACAGAAGGTAGCCCATGCTCCTGCAAGTAAGCAAGGATGCCTCGGTTGATTTGCCTGGCGATGAACGGTCCCTGGTAGATCATGCCGGTGTAGAGCTGCACCAAAGTCGCTCCGGCCCGCAGCTTGTCCAGCGCGTCGGCGGCGCCGAATACGCCGCCGACGCCGATGATTGGCAGGCGTCCCTCCGTGTGCTCGAAGGCCGTGCGGATCAACTGGTTAGCGCGTTCCCGCAACGGCGCGCCGCTGAGCCCCCCTGCATCTGCGCGCGCGGCGCCAGCGAGCGTTGGCAGTCGCTCCAGCGTGGTGTTGGCAGCGACAATTCCAGCGACCGGATGTCCAACTGCCACATCGAGCATCTGCCGCAGCTCGACGTCGCCGAGGTCCGGCGCGATCTTGACCAGCACGGGCCTCGCCGCGGCGGCCGGTTGGATGGCCCGAAACACCGTGCCGAGCAGCTCGTCCAGCGCGCGCTGCTCTTGTAGTACCCGCAAGCCCTGTGTGTTCGGGGAGGAGACGTTGATCGTGAAGTAGTCGGCGTGCCCAGCCAGCGCTTCGATACAATGTGCGTAGTCTTCCGCCGCTCGTCCCGCGGCGACGCTGGCGGCGTTGGGCCCCACGTTGATCCCCCGCACACAGTCGGGCCTGGACCGCCGCGCCAGATTGCGACCGACGCGCTCCATGCCCAGGTTCGGAAACCCCAACCGGTTGATGAGCGCCCAGTCCTCCGGCAGCCGGAACATGCGCGGGCGAGGCCGCCCCGCCTGGGGGCGCGGCGTGACCGTGCCAATCTCGACGTGCCCGAAACCGAGCGCAGCCAGCGCATCGACCACTCGCCCATTCTTGTCGAACCCGGCCGCGAGGCCGACGGGGTTGGCGAAGCGCAGCCCGAACGCGGCGACCTGCAAGCGGGGATCGCGTACGCTGCACCATTTGCTGAGGAAGTGTCTCAGCAGGGGCACCCGCTGCGTGCTCGAGAGCGCAAGGAGGGCGGCGTTGTGGGCGGCCTCGGGGTCGAGGCGGCTGAGCGCCGGAAAGATCAGATGCTGATACATTGCGATTGGTTTGATGCTCTCCGTTCGCCGAAAGAGGCAGCCAATGAGTTGACTTGACCTGATCGGCTGGTGGGGGGAGCGGCCCCCCCGGCCCCCCACCAATGGCGTTCGCCGAACAAGCCAGGCCTGATCCGGTGCAACGTCGCAGGCGTTAGTCCAGCGCATGCGGCGGCATCACTCCCCCAAGTTCTCAATCCGCACCGGCTCGATCGCATCCGCCGGCTCGAAGCCAAAGACGCGACCATAGAAGTACAGCTCCGCTTCCAGCGACCGCTTGACGTTCTCAGCGCGCCGGAAGCCGTGCTGCTCGCCTTCGAACAGCAGGTAGGCGACCGGCAAACCTTTCCGGCGTAGGGCTTCGACCATCAGCTCCGCCTGACTCGGCGGCACGACCTTATCCTCCGAACCCTGGAAGAGGATCATGGGACACGACAGGCGGTCGGTGTGGTAGATCGGGGATCGTTCCCGGTACAGGTCGCGACGTTCCGGGTAGGGGCCGACCAGGCGGTCCAGGTAGCGCGATTCATACTTGTGCGTCTCTTCGGCCAGGGCGCCGAGATCGCTCACCCCGAAGTGGCTGGAGCCGGCCTGGAAGGTATCGCGGAACGTCAACGCCGCCAGCGTGGTATAGCCGCCGGCGCTGCCGCCGGTGATTGCCAGCCTCTTGCCGTCGACCTCTGCACGATCGACCAGATAGCGCGCGCCGTTTACGCAGTCGTCGACGTCCACGACCCCCCACTGTCCGTCCAACCGCTGGCGGTAGGCGCGGCCGTAGCCGGTGCTGCCGCCGTAGTTCACGTCCAGCACGGCGAAGCCGCGGCTGGTCCAGTATTGAATGCCCGGGTTGAAGGCCGCGGAGGTCGCGCTGGTCGGGCCGCCGTGGCTCTTCACGATCAGCGGTGGTCGCTCGCCCTGGGGACCGCTGAAGTCCTGATTCTGGGGCCGATAATAGAGGCCGTGGGCGGTGAGGCCGTGCTCCGTCGGGAATACCAGCTCCTCGGGCACGGAGAGATAGCCGGCGTCGATCGTCTGTTCCCGGGCGCGGCGGAGGATGGTGAGGCGGTTGCTCTCAAGGTCTAGCTCGACAATGGCGCCCGCTTCTGTTGCCGAGCTGGCGTCGAAGACGACTCGGCCGCCGCTCCCTCGCAGGTGGTGGCCCAGCTCCGTGTACGGCGTCGCAAGCGGCGTGAGCTGCTTGGTGCGAGTGTCTAACGACATCAGGCTCCAGGAGCCGTCGCGCAAGCCGGCGCAGACCAGCCGGCTGGGTCCGGCGAAGGCGTAGGTGGACAGGCCGAAGACCCACTGCGGACGGCCAAACTCGGCCTCCATCGGCGCCATGGGCTCGACCTGACCGTTGCGCTGGCGATACAGGTTCCACCAGCCGGTTCGGTCGGAGACGAAGTAGAGGTCGCCGTCGGGCGACCATTCGGGCTGGAAGATCGACTCCCTGCGCCCTCCGGCCACCGGCAACGGCCACTCCAGGAGGCCATCGTCCGTAAACTGACCCGTCCACAACTGGCAACCGTCCCAGGGCATGTTGGGGTGATTCCAGGTGAGCCAGGCCAGCTGCCTGCCGTCCGGGCTGAGGCGTGGCGAGGAATAGAAGTCGCCGGCGCTCACGAGATGCCGCACTCCGCCGGCGCCGGCCGAGTCGACCGCGGCGAGCGTGTTCACCGCTTCTCGACCGGCGACGGTGTGATCTTCACAGACGCAAATCAGGCGGTTCCGGCCAGCGTCGACGATCAGGTCGGCATAGCGCAGCGCCGCCTCCGGCGTGATCGGACGAGGTGGGCCAGCGCGCTCCTGGCGATAGAGGCGACCGTCGGCGAAGTTGGAAAAGTACACCGTGCCGTCAGCGACGGCAAATTCGCCGCCGCCGTACTCGTGGACCCGCGTCCGCACGTTCAGGTGGGCCGGCGTCAGGTCCGCGATCAGGCCATCGGCCGTCCGCCGCACGATCACGTTGCGTCCGCCTTCGGCCGGGCGTCCCTCGATCCAGTAGACGTCGCCGCCATCGAGGGCGATCTGTCCCAATCGGACGCCGCCGGAGGCAACCAGATCGGCGCTGATCGGCGACCGCCAGGAACCGTACGACTCGACCGCGCGCTCGCCCATGTGTTCCCCCGTGCTCGTCTCGCTACCCGTCGGGGCAGCATAGCACGAGCTAGGGCCAGTTCGTCACCTTGGTGATGCCGGGGCGGGGACTGCGGTCCGCCGCCAGAGCACGCGACTGCCGTCGGGACCGGTGGACAGGTCGTTTCAATGATCTGGAGACGCTAGTTCCAATGGAGCCGTCCGGTGCACCGCAGTGCCGGACTCTGGCGGCGGACCGCAGTCCCCGCCCCGGCGACACCAAGGTGACGAACTGGCCCTAAGCACGAGTGTACGCCGTGCCGATGGACGGACCATGACGTCAGTGCGGGCCGAGCGTGACGCTCTTGTAGAAGTAGTCGCCCGCGACATCGTCCTGCGCCGTGGGCGTGTATTGCTGCACGTGGGCCTTGACCAAGGCTACCTGCACGCTCTGGTACAGGATCAGTGCCGGTTGGTCGGTCAGCAGGATCTTTGCAGCCTGCGCGTAGAGGTCCAGGCGCTTAGCGACATCGGCCTGGGCGTCCGCTCGCCTCACCAGGTCGTCGTACTGCTGGTTGCTGTACTGGCCGTGGTTGTTGCCGTCGCCGGTGCGGAAGAGGTCGTACCAGTCCTGGGGGTCGGGATAGTCGGCGCCCCAGCCGGAATAGGCCAGGTCGAAGTCGTGGCTCTGCAGCGCCGCCGTGCCCGCCTTGGCCTCGCGCGGCTGCAAGGCGACGTCCAGGCCGAGATTCTGCTTGAGCATGGCGGTCAGGAAGGACAGACGCTGGATGGTGACCGCGTCGCTGGGGCACAGGATCGACAGCTTGCTGGCGGCCGGAACAATGCCGGCTGCTTGGAAGGAGGCTTTGGCGGCGGCCAGATTGTAGGCGAAAGCGGAACCCGCGCTGGGATCGTACCCGGGCATGCCCTCGGGGATGAGGTAGGTGGCGGCCGAGCCGTACCCCTTCAACTGATCGCCGACGAAGCGCTCGCGGTCGATCGCCTGGGAGAGCGCCTGACGGAACTTGATGTTGTCGAGCGGTGGGCGCTTGACATTGACGTACAGCCAGGACATCGCCAGTTGCGGGGTGGAATGCAACTCCTTCCCCAGCACCGCGTCGTCCTTGATGGTCGGCAGGATGCTCGCCGCGGGCGCATCGACATCCAGCTCGCCGTTGCGATAGGCGGCGAAGGCGGCGGTCCGGTCGGTGATGACGCGGTAGCGCAGGCCAATCGTCGGCGCGCCGCCCCAATAGCTGGGGTTGGGCGCGAAGGTGAAGTGGTCCTGCGGCTGGCGCTCGACCAGGGCGAAGGGGCCGTTGCCGACGTAGCGCCTGACGTCGGTGGTCCAGGCCGCCCCGACCAAGTCCTGGCGGATCGGCGGGACACAGGGAAGCGACACCAGGTCGAGGAAGTAACCCGCCGGTTGCTCCAGGGTGAAGACGAGCGTGGAGTCGTTGGTGGCGTGGACACCCACGGCGTCGCGCAGGGCCTTGAGCTGATCGGGCGTGACCGTCGGCTTGGCGGTGGCAGCCCCCGAGGCCGCGGTCGTGCCGACCGCGGCGCCGTTGTAGGCGGCGGATCCCTTGAGGACGCCGGCGAAGTAGCCCGCGTAGGGCGCGGCGACCGCCGGGTCGAGGATACGCTTGAACGAGTACTCGAAGTCCTGGGCTCGCACTTTGACGCCGTCCGAGTAGGTGTGGTCGCGGATGGCAAAGGTCCAGGTGAGGCCATCGGCGGAGGTGGTCCAGCGCTCCGCGGCGCCGGGGATCGGCTTGAGGTCTTTGTCCAACAGCAGCAGCGGCTCAAACACCTGACGAACGACCGCGATCTCGGCGATGAACTCGACCAGATTGGGGTCAAGCGTGCCGGGCTCGACGCCGAGGTTGACCCGCAGCGTCTGCCCATCCGGCAATGCGACGACGACGGCGCGACCGCTCGCAGTCGTCGCCGCATTGCCGGACGCGCTGAGCGAGGTCGCGGCAGTGCCGCTCGCCATGGTTACTGCGCTTCCGGCGCTGGACGCTGCCGCGGCCGGCTGGGCGGAGCCGCTCGAATCGGAGCTGCTTGTCCCAATGGCAGCAGTAGCGGAGGCTGGGGACGAAGCGGTACCAGTGCTTGTCGTGGCCGAAGCGGTGACGGAACTGCTGCTAGCGCACGCCACTAGGGCCAGCAGCGCGACACTCGTCGACCCAGCGGCGCCGCGCAGCAGCGCGCGTCGAGCCACACGGCCCGACAGAATGTCTTCCAGTGCGGGGCCAGCCATCAGTTAGGACGCCCCTTTCGTCGCGGCCCGGTCCCGTCGGTCCGCCGCCCGTGCCGGGCTCACCTTGCATCGATGCCCCTGGTTGCTGATCATTTTATCAGGTTAGGGCGCAGGGGGGCGAACCTGCTGTGCGCTCCATCCGCGAAGGGCAACCCTATAATTGCGACGAAGCAACGGAGGATCAATTGCGATATCAGACGTTCGGCTTGACCGGCTTTTCAGTTTCCACGGTGTCCATGGGCGGCAACCGGATCGGCGATCCGGGCGCCGACCCGGCGCAGTGGAGTGGCGAAGTGCGGTAGCAAGGGGGCCTGCCCCTGAAGGAGCAGGCGCCGGCGGACGGTTGCTGCCGCGTCGATGGTATGCTGAAGCAGTTCCGCCGCGGCCGGCCCGAATTGGCGTGGCCTGCTCCGCGACCGTTTGCAACACACAAATCGCACCCGTCCGAAGCGTTGTAAGGGAGCACCGTGACCAAAATCCTGGGCGGCAAAGCCTACGGCTCTATCCCGCACCTGCTCGGCAGCCGGATGGGGGCGGGGGATCATCACGTCCACGAGGGGCAACACCGCATCTTGACCGAGCGCTGCCGCAAGCGCGAATACGTCGAGGTGCAGGAGAAGCTCGACGGCTCCTGCGTGGCGGTCGCGCGCGTCGGCGACGATATCCATGCGCTTGGCCGGGCCGGACACCTGGCACGCTCATCACCCTACGAGCAGCACCGCCTATTCGCCGGCTGGGTCGACCTGCGGCGCGACCGCTTCCTCGACGTGTTGAACGACGGCGAGCGACTGATCGGGGAGTGGCTGGCCCAGGCGCACGGGACTCGCTACGAGCTGCCGCACGAGCCATTCGTGGTCTTCGATCTGCTCCGTGACGGGCACAAGCGTATGTCGCTGGCCAGGCTCAATGCGCGCCTCGGTGGTCTGTTTGTCCAGCCCAGGCTCATCCACCGTGGCGCCGCCATCGCCATCGGGCGTATCCTGGAGCTGTTGGAGCCGTCCGGCCACGGCGCCCTTGATCCGGTGGAAGGGGCCGTCTGGCGGCTCAACGAGCAGGCCAGCGAGGGCGATACGCTGACCTTCATCGCCAAGTACGTCCGGCCCGATAAGCAAGACGGCAGCTACCTGCCGGACCTCACCAACCAGCCGCCCATCTGGAACTGGCGTCCGGAGCGCACGGACTGGCTGCTGGACTATGGGCAGGGGACCACGCCTCAGACCGTGGATAAGGTGGGTTAGTTTTCTGAACTAGAAGACTAAGTCATAAGCAGACACGCTTCCAGACACGTATGATGAAGCACGACCGGACATGGAGAATACCAATGGTTACCAAGCTACCGGAGATCCGTCCGATAACCGACCTGGCGCGTGACGCCCGCGGCCTCATCGAGCGAGCGCGGCAGCGCCAGGAACCGATAGTTATCACGCAACGCGGCCGCGACACAGCCGTGCTGTTGCCGATCGAGTTGTATCGGCAGTTGGAGTGCGCTGGCGCGCTGCGGATCGCCAGTCCTCGCCTGGTCAATCCTGCCGACGCCGAGCGCTTTCGCATGGAGGTAACGGTCATGGACCCCGAGCCAAACTCGTCCGATGCCGGCGTATGACTCAGATCAATTCACGCCACCCGCACCGGTAGTCCACGGCACGGTCATCGGTCCTAACGGCGCCAGCGTCGATAGCGTTCCACTGCTCATCGACACTGGCTCAGACGTGAGCGTGATCCCGGTCCAGATCGCGGACGCGATTGGCGCGAGATCCGGCGCGACCACACCGGCGATACAGTTTTTGGACGGAGCGGAAACAGCCTGGCCGTAAGCCGAGCTCCGCATCGATTTCCTTCGCTATCAGTTCCGCGGGATGTTCCTGCTTGGTCCGGCCAGCTACGGGATTTTAGGCCGCAACGTGATCAACCATCTCATCCTGACACTTGACGGCCCACGCCTGTTGTGGTCGATAAGACAACGTTCGTCGGAAGGCATGCACTGACGTCAGCGTCGGTTAGCTCTGACGGTCCCCATAGCGGTACACTACACGGGCGTGGAACCTCCCTCCTGCCTCTGCCTGTGCGGCGAGAGGAAGCGCCGCGTGCCGATGGCCCCGGGAGGGGCCGGGCTGGACGAGAAGATGAAGCGCGTGCTGGCCGCACACGCCTAACGGCGCCGGATGGATGGCGTCCTGCGCGGCAGTCGCGACGCGATGCTCAAAAGGGGATGGTGACCATGACAACGTTTGGCGAACTGCAGGTCAGCGAGGAGGTCCTGCGGGCGCTCTCGGAGATGGGGTTCGAGGAGCCGACGCCCGTGCAGTGCGAAGCCATCCCGCTGCTGATGCAGGGGCGCGACGTCATTGCCCAGGCGCTGACGGGAACCGGCAAGACCGCCGCCTTCGGCATCCCCATCGCCGAGCGGTTGGAGGGAGAGCAGCGCCATCCGCACGCCATCGTCCTCACGCCCACGCGAGAGCTGGCCGTGCAGGTGGCGGAGGAGGTTCACCGCATCGCGCGCTACCGGCATCTCAATGTGCTCCCCATCTACGGCGGCCAGTCCTACGACCGCCAGTTGCGCGCGTTGCAGCGCGGCGTGGACATCGTAGTGGCGACGCCCGGCCGGCTGATGGACCATATGCGTCAGGGGAAAATCGACCTCAGTCATATCGAGGTGCTCATCCTGGACGAGGCCGACGAGATGCTCAATATGGGCTTCCTCGAGGATGTCGAGTTCGTCATGGAGCACCTGCCGGCGGAGCGCCAGACCGCGCTCTTCTCGGCCACCATGCCGCCGCCGATCCGAGCGCTCTCGCAGCGCTTCATGAAGGAACCGGTGACGGTCGAGCTGAGCCAGCCGCGCAGCTTGACGGTGCCCTCGACCGAGCAGGAATACTACGTGGTGCCGTTCCGCCACAAGCTAGATGCCATCATCCGCCTGATCGACGTCAAGCAGCCGGAGCGCAGCATCATCTTCGCGGCGACCAAGCGGGCCGTCGATGAGCTGTCGGAGAGCCTGCAAGCGCGCGGCTACCCGGCGGAGGCGCTGCACGGCGACATGAGCCAGTCGCAGCGCGAGCGGGTCATGCGCTCCTTCAAGGAAGGCCGGCTGGACATCCTGGTCGCCACCGACGTGGCCGCGCGGGGGATCGATGTCGAGAATGTGACGCACGTGTTCAACTTCGACATCCCGCCGGATCCCGAATATTACGTCCATCGCATCGGCCGCACCGGTCGGGTCGGACGGGCCGGTGAGGCGATCACACTAGTCAACCCTTGGGAGCAGCGCGAGCTGCGCATGATCGAGCGCACCACCGGCGCCCGTATTGAGCGCCGCGACATCCCGAGCATGGCCGAGGTAGAAGATCGAGAGCGGGAGGCCGTGGCGGCGCGCGTCGATCGCTTCCTCCAGGAGGGCCGCTGGGCGCCGTATCGCGAGGTCGTGGAAGACCTGGCGACCGAGCATGACCCGATGGACGTCGCCGCGGCGGCGCTGGCCATGCTGGGCCGGCGGCAACAGCGAACCATCCAGCAGCAGACCGCGGCCTCCGACGACCTGGATACCTGGCTGCAGCAGGACTTCGAGGAGCCGCCGCCGCGCCGTCCGTCTCGCCGGGGTCCGGCGCCACGGCAGACGAGATCGGCGCCCTTCCGCGCGGCGCCCCACCGGTCGAGCGACGTTCCTGCCGCGGCGCGTTTCGAGGCGCGCCGCGCTGGCCCGCGCCGCAGCCGCTGAGCGCCTGAGCTCAGTCTGGATCAAGTGTCGGACGCGGGGGAACGCAGGTAGCGATTGGTATGCCGGGGCGGCGATTGCGATCGGCCGCCAAGCGACCGGGGGGACTGCGGTCCCCGCGTCCGGTCCGCATCACGGCTGCGCTTCGTCCTCGTCCAACTCCGCCAGGATGTCGCGGATACGCAACTGGAATCCAGGCAGCACATCGCCACCGTTGAGCGCATCGTCCGGCGCGACGTGCCCGATGCGATCGCCGCTGTAGACCGTTGTAGTACCCGTCTCCGGATTGACGTACCACAGTAGGCGCACGCCGGCCCGCAGCCAATCATGCACCTTATCCAACACCATGTCGGCGCGGTCGGTTGGTGAGAGGACCTCCACGACGAAGTCAGGAACCACGACCGTGGCAGCGGCGTCCAGATCGGTTGGGCGGCGACCGCGTTGATAGAAGGCGACATCGGCGCCCCGCGCGTCGAACTCACTGCCATGCACGCGAACCATGCCGTCGCCACCGCCGACCTGCCCCAGACGGTGCTCGCGCGCAAAGCGTCGCACCTCAGCGCCTATGGTGAGCAGGAAGAAGCTCTGTCGGTAGGTTGGCACTGGCCACTCCACAATCTGCCCATCGACAAGCTCGCGGAGCTTTCCGTCTTGAGGGAAACAGGCCAGGTCGTCCACTGAATAGCGCTTAACCAAGAGCGGGAAAGCAACCATGGCGGGCTCCATTCCCGTGGGACGTCGCGTCGATCCTGAGCATGCTACCAGAACGGCGCGGCGATGCACTGCCCGGCGAGGCCGGCTCAGACGAACCGCGGCGTCGCCACCAGGCGCAGGAATCTCTCGCCCATCACCCGGTAGCCATCGGCGTCGGGGTGCAGCTCGTCGGGCAGCAGGTGGGCGTGCTCGGGGCCGAAGATGGTCAGGCCGTCGACGTAGGCGACGTGGCGATCCCCCGCCGCTCGAAGGGCGTCCACGGCGGCGGCCACTTCGGCACGGACGTCGCGCAAGGTCAGGCCGACGGCGTTGGGCGTTGCCTCACGCAGCGGCGAGTGGATCGGCGACAGCACGGCGAATGGCGTATCGGGGTGTCGCTCGCGGATGGTCTGCACGAAGGCGATGATGGCCGGGCCGAGCGTGCGCGCGCTGAGGCTGGCCGCGCCGTAGATATTGATGCCGACGCACATCGACAGATACTCCGCCCGTAGGTCGCGGATCAGCCGGGCGATCATCTGATCCAGGTGGCACTGCCCGCCGAAACCCAGGCAGGTCAGGTTGAGCCCGTGCTGCCTGGCGACGATAGCCGGCCAGGTTCGGGTGGGCGACGTGGCGGCGCGGCACTGGGTGATGGAGCTGCCGTAGGTGATCCAACGCCGACGCGCGTCCTCACACGGCGCCAACGTCGCGCCCGCGCTGAGGGCGAGCGCGCGCAGCCGGAAGGTCCCGAACTGGGGTAGCCAGAGCTCGATCAGCTTGCGTCCTGGCGGTAAGCCTCCGAAGCGGAACTCGCTCTTGCCGGCCAGCTCGAACGAGCCGACCAACGTCCCGTCGCAGCACAGGTCCAGCGGCGCGGACTCGGCAGCCGGCGCTACCTCGCCCGCCACGACGGCCGTGTCGCTCCAGAGGGCGATGCGCGCCCCGGCAGGTCCTCCGGCGGGAAGAGGGCCAGCTTGTCATAAGGAAGGCGCCACGGCATGACGTAGTCGTCTGTTCGCTGGAGCGAGACCGTGCCGTGCCAGGATAGGCGCGGGTCGTCGGGTGCGATTCGCCCACTGTTGGCGTCACCGGTAAGTGTATCGAGCAAGCTGTCATTCCTCCTTGTCCGTCGGCAAGATTACTGATGAGGGACTCGACGTAGGACTTCACGGTCATCATTGATGCAGTCTAGTCGGTCGGCGTGCACAAACGGTTATCGCCGTGCGGAGCCGGGGGACTCCTTAGCGGCGTCGACGCGCTGGCGGCTCTCGCGGATGGCTTGCAGCTCCTGCCGACCGAGCTCCTCTAGCTGGCGGCGCCAGGCCGCTTCGTGGGCTTCCAGCACGTGGACCAGGGTGGTGGCGATGACGAGGTTGCGATACCACTTGTGGTCCGCCGGGACGATGTACCAGGGCGCCTCGGGGGTGCTGCACCGCTGCAGGGCATCCTGGTAGGCTTGCGTGTAGCTGTCCCAGGAGCGCCGCTCCACCCAGTCCGCGGCCGAGAGCTTCCAGGCCTTGTCCTTGTCGTTCTCCCGGGCCAGGAGGCGCTTGCGCTGCTCGTCCTTGCTGATGTGCAAGTAGAACTTGACGACGATGGTGTTGGTAGCGGTCAGCAGCGACTCGAAGGCGTTGATCTGGTCGTAGCGCGCCTGCCAGACCGTCTTCGGCGCCAGCTCGTGGACGCGCACCACCAGCACGTCCTCGTAGTAGGAGCGGTTGAAGATGGTAAGGATCCCTTTGGCCGGCACGACACGGTGCGCGCGCCAGAGGAAGTCGTGGGCCAGCTCCTCCGCCGTGGGGACCTTGAAGCTCTCTACCTCGACGCCCTGCGGGCTGACGGAGGACATCACGTGGCGGATCGTGCCATCCTTGCCGCTGGTGTCCAATCCCTGCAACACCACCAGGACGGCGTGCTGCTTGGCCGCGTAGAGCAGCTCTTGCAGCACGCCGAGACGCGCCCCCAAGTTCTCGAAGGCTTTGTCTCCCTGCTCGCGATCGAGCCCGCGCTTGTCGTCAGGGTCGATCTTGCTGAGGTCTATCTTGTTTCCCGGCGCAACCGGGATGGCCAAATGCTGCGTCATTGTCCGGCACTCTTCTCATGTAGACGGCGGCATCAGGCTGTTCTAGGGCATCGCCGTCGCCCAGATTGTATGCTAGGACGTTCCTGGCGCGCAGTGTGAAGTCGCCATTGGCGAATGTGGCGCACGTTGCCGTTAGCGCTCCGCCGCTGCCGCCACCGGTGTCGCGATTGTCTGCGAGCCCTCGCCGCCGGCTCCCGGACCTGTTGCCGCCGGTTGACTAATCGATAGCGTGTCCTGGGCGAAGCGCTCGCCGAAGCCGGCGACGAAGGCGATGGCCGCGAAGAAATAGGCTTCTTGGCGCAGGTCGTCGGGATGGGGAGGCGCCAGGGGGAGCAGGCCGGCGGCGAGGAAGAGGTACATGGCTAGGGCCAACGTGGCGCCGACGATGGGCCGGAACGTTCCGGCTAGCAGCAAGCTCCTGGCGCCGGCCTGATCGGCAAGGTGGAGCTTGCGCCAGGTCAGCCGCTGCAGCACGCTGACGATCGCGCCTGCGGCTCCGGCGACGCCGCAGGCGACGACGCGCTGCAGCTCGCCCTGCGCGGAGGCCGTCAGGAAGGGTTGCAGAACCAGAACGATGGCGACGACGCCCAGCAACAGTGCGCCGAAAAGCATGCCGAGCGCGTGGAGGGTCTGCGCGCGCCGCGTTGCCGAGCGCGCGACCACCGCCCGAAGCTCTTGAAGCTGGCCGGCATAGAGTCGCTGCCGGCGCGCCTGGGTTGCGGCATCGTCGGCCGGCCGCGCGACCGCGACGCCGGACAGGGCGACTTCGGGGCCAGCGGCGACGAGCTGCGCTGGCAGGCCCGCCGCCTTCTTCTTGCGTTTGCCGTTTGTCGACGCAGGCGCCGGCGGGGTGGGAGCCGTCGCACCGCGCGCGTTAGCGGGCGCCAGGTGTCGCGCCTCCTCTGCTTCCAGGAGCCGCAGCGCCTGGCCCATCAGGAAGAAGAGCGTGCGCAGGCAGGCGCTCCGGTCGCTGCCGCGGAGACATTGCCGGATCTGCATCTGCAACGCGTAACAGTCCAGCAGGAGCGCGGCGATCCACTCAGGCCAGTGCGTTGCCGTCGGCAATGACAGGAGAATCTCTCCGTCCAGCCCCTGACTCGGCGTTCGGCGCTGAGTGAGCACGACGCCGGCAGCCAATTCTTTGCAGAAGACTATCTCGATGACATCGCCGTGCCTGGTTTGGAATACCCGGAGCTGCGCGGCAAAGCGCGATGCCGGACTATCCGCGGCGCTCCCCGCCGCTCCTGGCGGCTGTTCTTTGGTGGCGCGTCGGAGCGCCTGGTAGGTCTCGACCAGGTCATCGAGCGACACGTAGCCGGAACTCTCCAGGGCGGGATCCGCTGGCAGGTCGAGGCCCTCAGCCACGACGTTCTCTCTGCCGGCAGGCGGGGGCGAGATTTCGGCGGTACTCGCGGCGGGAGCGGCAGTCAGCGCCACGTCCGGCGCCGGGGGCAAAGCCAGGATGTTACCGGCGCTCGGCACCGTATCGTCGTCCGGCGCGCGCACCCGTGTGCCTCCTCAACGTGACAAGTCCGCCCACTCGGCCGCTGTCGGGAGTCTACGCTTGGTGAGGCGGTTGTCAAATGATGGCGGATCTCCGGCCCGCGCAGCGGACCCGGGGTTCGCCATGAGGTTTTGCACCAACCGGGCGGTAGTGCTACGGAGCGCGGGCGTCTCGCCCGCCCGGTGGCTTCCAGTAGAGTGGCATCGGGTGGGCCGATGCGATGCCGCCCCCGCGGCGGGGCGGGCGAGACGCCCGCGCTCCGTCGTACATCGCCTCGGCGGTAGCTTGCTATGAAACTCGGTGGCGCACCTACCGTCCCGAGGGTCTTGACAAACGAGGCGATACGACGTACTATCGATATATCGAGATCGATACGAGATGTCTCGATGATAGTGAAAGGATTGCGACAATGGACGCAAGACACATGCTGCGCGGGTTGCGCAACAGGTACATGGAGGGCGGCCACCACGGCGGGCGTGGTGAGGGCGGTCCCCCGTTCGGATTCCGTGGCCGGCCAGGTGGGCCGTGGCCGGGACGAGGCGGCCGACCCGGTTGGCCGCCGCCCGGCGGATTCCCGGGCCGTCACTTTGGACATGGCCGCCAGGCTGGTCGCGGTGACGTTCGCGCCGCGGTGCTGGCGCTGCTGGCGGAGCGGCCGCTGCACGGCTACCAGGTCATCCAGGAGATCGGCGTGCGCAGCCGAGGGGCCTGGCAACCGAGCCCTGGCTCGGTCTACCCGGCGCTGCAGTTGCTTGAGGATCAGGGCCTCGTGCGCGCGGAAGAGGCCGAGGGGCGACGGGTGTTCCATCTCACCGAGGCGGGCCGCGCCCACGTGGAGGAGCACCGGACGGAGCTCGCGGCAGTTTGGAACGCCGTGGCCGAGACCGAAGACGGCGGTCGCTTCGAGCTGCGCGGCCTCTTCGGTCAGCTCGGCGTGGCAGTGGCGCAGGTGGCGCAAGCGGGGAACGAGGCGGAGATCGCCGAGGCACGCCGCTTGCTGACCAGCACCCGGCGCCAGCTCTACCGGATTCTGGCCGACGGTCAGCCGGCTGAGGCGGGTCAGGGGGCGGCCGATGCCGGCCAGACCGGCGGACAAGATACCGGAGGGTCGACCAACCTCTGATCAAAGTAGCGTGGCCTGAATGTCGCAATTGTCGCGGCCGGGCGCGCCGCTCCTAGCCCCAATACGGTTCAGCTAGGGCCATGCCACTGACGGCGGAATGCCGGGGGCGGCGACTGCGGTCAGAGTCCGGCACTGCGGTGCGGCGATCGGCTCCAGATGAAATCACGGCTGTCGTCTCTGGAGCCTTTCTTTCAATCGGTCCCGACCGCAGTCGAGTACTCTGGCGGCAGACCGCAGTCGCCGCCCCCGGCGCCCCCAACCGCGGTTCCTGGCCCGTTTTTGGAGCCGTCATGGGGGTAGGAGCGGTCTCTCGACCTAACAGGATAAGATACGGACATGTGGGATGGATTCGGCGGCCGCGGCGGGGGATTCGGCCGCGGCGGCCGCGGTGAAGAGGCTCCCCCGAGTAAGCTGAAGCTGGGGCACCTCGGGCGCATCGCGGCCTACCTGCGCCCGTACTTCTGGCACACAGCAGTGATCTTTCTTTGCGTCGGCGTTGCCGCGGCGATTGGGCTCGTTCCCCCGCTGATCATTCGCGCCATCATCGACCGGGCGTTGCCTCAACACGACGGCCGGCTGCTGGACCTGCTGGTACTGGCAATGATCCTGGTGCCGATCGGCAGCGGCCTGATCGGCGTGCTGCAGAACTACTTCAACAGTCGGGTGGGTCAGGCCATCATGTTCGACCTACGCAACGAGCTGTTCGCCCACCTGCAGCGCATGTCGCTGCGCTTCTACGTGGTGACCCAGACCGGCCAGATCATGTCGCGCGTCAATAACGATGTCGGGGCCGTGCAGAACGCCGTCACCGGCACGCTCGTCGGCATCGTGACCAGCACCGTCACCGTTGCTTCCACGCTGGCCGTCATCTTTGCTCTCAACGCGCATCTGGCTATCCTGGCGGTGCTGATCCTGCCGGCCTTTGTCGCTCCGATGCGCTCGGTGGGACGATTCCGCCAGCGGCTGTCGCGGCTGACCCAACAGCGGCAGGCCGACCTCACCGCGCACATGGAAGAGCGGCTGTCTATCAGCGGCTTCATCCTGACGCGCATCTTTGGGCGGCAATCCGACGAGCGCGAGCGGTTTCGCTCCATCAACCGCGACTTGATGGCCTTGCAGATCCGCCAGACGATGGTGGGTCGCTGGTTCTTCATGCTGCTGGGCGTGCTCTCCTCGGTCGGTCCGGCGCTCATTTACTGGTACGGCGGCCACCTGGTTATCGACGGGGGGCTGACTGTCGGTACGGTGGTCGCCTTCGTCGCCTACCTCGGCAACCTGTACCGCCCCGTCACCAACCTGGCCAACGTCTACGTCGACCTGCGCGGCGCGTTGGGCGTCTTCGACCGCATCTTCGAGTACCTGGATATGGTCCCCGAGGTGCGCGACGAGCCCGGCGCCGTGCCGTTGCCGCCCGTGCGCGGACAGGTCAGTTTCCGCGATGTGACATTCGCCTACTCCGGTTCCGACCGCGCCGCGGTGGACCACGTGTCCTTCACCATCGAGCCGGGGCAGCTGGCGGCGCTGGTCGGCCCCAGTGGCGCGGGAAAGACGACGGTGACGACAATGGTACCGCGCTTCTACGATCCGGACAGCGGCGCGGTGGAGATCGACGGGATCGATGTCCGCCGGGTCACACTGGATTCGCTTGGGACGCAGCTTGCCATGGTGACCCAGGAGACCTTCCTCTTCCACACCACCATCATGGAGAACCTGCGCTACGCGCGGCCGGAGGCGACCGAGGCGGAGGTGACCGCCGCGGCGCGCGCCGCCAACATCCACGACTTCATCGCTTCGCTGCCTAAGGGCTACCAGACTGTCGTCGGCGAGCGCGGCTACCGGCTCTCCGGCGGCGAGAAGCAGCGGCTGGCGATCGCTCGGGCGGTGCTCAAGGATCCGACCATCCTCATCCTCGACGAAGCGACCAGCGCGCTGGACTCCAAGTCCGAATCCTTAATCCAGGAGGCGCTGGTTCCCCTGATGAAGGGCCGGACCAGCATCGTGATCGCCCACCGCCTATCGACGATCCTCTCCGCCGACGTCATCCTGGTCTTGGACCGCGGACGGCTGGTGGAGCAAGGAACGCACGAGCAGCTCCTGGCCAGGGAAGGTCTGTATTCCTCCCTGTATCACCAGCAATTCCGAGACACGCTGGACCAGGTAGCGGCGGAGGACGTACCGGTGGCGCAAGCGGTGTGAGCGCGCCGAGACGCGCATTGACAGCCCGGCCGCATGGCGCCATCGTAGACGAGAGTGATACAAGGAGAAAGAAGCAGTGTTGGAAGCCATGCTCGCCGAGACCATCGGCATCGCCGGCCACGGCGGCGACGTGATCCAGGCGTATTACGCGCGCCCGATCGTGGCGACTGCCGTGCCCGGGGTCGTCGTCCTCCACCACATGCCCGGCTGGGATGAGTGGAGCAAGGAAGTGGCCCGCAAGCTGGCCTACCACGGCTATGCCGCCATCTGTCCGCACCTGTTTTCCCGGCACGGGCCGGGCCGCTGGGACGACGTGGCGGCTGCCGCTCGATCGCACGGTGGGGCGCCTGACTCCCAGGTCGTCGGTGACGCGGAAGGCGCGGTGGCCTTCCTGCGGGCGCAGCCCAGCGCCAATGGCCGCGTTGGCGTCATCGGCTTCTGTTCCGGCGGTCGCCAGGCCTACATGCTGGCCTGCAAGATCCCGACCCTCAACGCCGCCGTCGATTGCTGGGGTGGGCGCGTGACGGCTCGACCGGAGGAGCTGACGGCGCAGCAGCCGGTCGCGGTGATCGACATGACTCGAGACATGCACTGTCCGCTGCTAGGTATATTCGGCAACGACGATCGCAATCCCGACGTCGAGCAGGTCAACCGTACCGAGGAGGAGCTGCGAAAGCACAGCAAGGACTACGAGTTCCACTGCTACGACGGCGCCGGGCACGGCTTCTTCGCCGTCGACCGTCCGGCCTACCGGCCGGAGCAGGCGGTCGATGGTTGGAAGAAGGTGTTTGCCTTCTACGAGAAGCACCTCACTACCGCGCCGGCCAGCTCCGGCGCTCCACGCTGAGGAAGGCGCCATGTGTACCTGGATCACCTACAGGGCCGACATCAAAGCCCACGGCAAGGGTGTGGCCGACTGGATGGCCCTGACGAAGGCCAACGTCTACTACGACCATCCGGTCAGCGCCCCGCTCGACCATGCGTTGATCATCGACTTCGTGAACGAGGCGGCCGGTCCCGGCGCTCGCGTCTCAGTCGAGCTGAGCGCCGACTCTGCCCGAGAGCTGTTACGCGCCGTGCAGGCCGCCTTGAACTCAGGCCAGGCCGAGCATGACGCGGCGACACTGGGAGGGGGATAAGCGAGCGGGTCCTGTTGCTGGCGGTGTCGGCTGGCGATGGCACGGGCCCCCGCTCCGGCTTCGCCACCTCTCCCCCAATTCTGGGGGAGAGCGGTTACGGAATTGCAATCTCCAATATTGGGTCTCTCCTCTGTCGGGCCTCTCCAATGGCTTGGACCGGCCCCCTGCTGGAGATGATGTTGCCGTCGCGGCTCTCCCCCAGAATTGGGGGAGAGGTGGCGAAGCCGGAGTGGGGGCCAGCGCCGCCGCCGGCCAGCCCTGCTCTCAGTGAGAATGCCCCCTACGATCCCGACGGCGCCTGATTGCTCGACGTGTTCCGCGCTCCCCGAGGACCGGGGCCGTGCCCGGCGCGGAGCTGGCTCGGCGTGGTGTTGAGGCGTTGGTCCAGGCTGGAGTTGAGGCTGGCCAGCATCTGCGTCTCCTGGGCGCTGGTGATCCGCCCCGATGAGACTGCCTGGTCGAGCCGGCTCTTGGCCGCGGCGGTTATGGCGTCCTTCACGGTTTGCAACGGTACGTTCTGCGCCTGAGCAATCTGGGCGACGCTCTTGCCGGCTTGGAATTGTTGCTGAAGCTGCTGGGGCGTCAGCTTGAGCGCGGTCGCGACGGCCTGGATGTCGCCGCCACCGAAACCGTGACGGAAGCCGGGGCCGCCTCGGGGATGCTGCTGCTGGTACTGCTGCCAGGCCGTCAAGACGTCGGTTTCCTGGGTAGACGAGAGCTTGCC
>CALBSQ010000009.1 GCA_937967325.1 uncultured Chloroflexota bacterium | reverse complement strand
AGGTACAAGCGCCAGATTGTTGCTCCCTTTGACCCATCGTCAGCGATCGTAGTGCCGGCTGCAGACCAATAGGCGCTTACGTCCGTTTTCAAGACGCCGGAAGGTGAGTCATAGCGACGCGGACGCGGATGCCGACCAGAGCCCGTCCATGTCGCCTTTCAACGGGTGGACCCGCAGGGACGGGTGGCGCTCGTTCTGATTCAGCAGCAGCAACGCCCGGATAAACTGGCGGCGCTCGGTAGGACTGAAGTCGCGGTCGCTGAAACTCGTCAGGAACTGTGGCGTGAACTCAAGCGATCCAAAGCCATCATCTGGCGCCACACACTACTCGACGAGCCGCTCGAGATCGCGTGCCTTCAGTCGTAGGATCTGGCCCTCAGCCTCTTCCCGGAGCGCCTGCTTGACCTGCCGGCGGTGCTTCTCGGTGTACGCCCAGGCGTCCTCACCCGGGATCGCCGAGGCCGACCGGAGGACCAGCACCCCATCACTGACCTCAACCTGAAACTGGGTTTCCCCTTGAATTCCCAGAGCGCGACGGGCGGACGCCGGCACGGTCAACCGCCCGTCGGCATGCATGGTTACGCTCTTCATCGTCAGTGTCTCCCGCCGCGCCCGGGGTCAATCATACCCGGCGCCATGCCGAACCACCAGAACGCCATGGTGGCCAGAAGGGTAACACCCAGGATCCAGGACCCGCCTGTTTACGGCAGCTCTACTGCCTTCGCCAGGCAGCCGTACGCCTTGACCTCCTCCTCCCGGCAGAAGACGGCGTAGGCACGGACGACACGGCCGGCGCCGGGATTGAGCCGGAGCTCACCCTCAGCAGCAAGATGGACTCCGTAAGGAGTGGAGCCGAACGCTTTGGCGCGCAGATGCCGCTCGGCGCTCACCATCACGACGGCGCCGCCCTCCTCGTCAGCAGCGCCTGCCCACTCGCCGTGGCCGGCCTCCATCTGCGTGGGAGTCGAGCGGAGCGTGTACTCCGGGTCGCTTGCGGTGGTGACGTTGTAGGCACGCTCGCCCGGTTGAAACAGCCCGAACCCGACGACGGGATCGAGCCGCGCGCTGGTGAGGTTGCGCACGTCTGCCAAGAGTGCCAGCACGTTGCTGCCGGGGGCGGTGAGGTAATCGTAAACTAAGGTCACGCCGCGCAGACGCCGGTCTTGCGGCGTGACGGTGAGGCGAACGCCCGCCCAGCGGCCATCGGGACCTTGGCCCTCCAGCGGCTCGGCCGCGAACTGTTCCTCGTGCAGGCGGCCAGGATCGGGGAAGCGCTCCCAGTCCGACCCGTGCAGCCGGAGCAGCGGGTGGATGCCGCCGAACCAGGGGCGCCACCACATGAACTCCCGCGCCTCGGGGAAGGCCGAGAGCAGCCGCTCCCGCCCGTCCGCCACCAGCGACACGATGGAGCCGCTGAAGCCCGGCGCCACCGTGAAGCGGAGCATGCCGTTGTCGACCACCAACGCCGCGCTGCTGCCGAGATTGGTCGAGGACACCTGAACTCCCCGGCCCTGCCCAAGGTCCAGCAGCGGGACCTGAAACTCCCGCTGAACGAATTCGCCCTGGTAGGTCACGGCCAACGTGGCGGCGCATGGCCGGTCCACCGCGTGACGCACCTCCAGCGGCACGTCGACGCTCGTATCGAAAGCTACCGGCTCCAACGGTAGCTCCATTGGACCTCCGGTCCAGCCGGCCGGAAGCTTGAGCCCCAGTGTCGCCCCCTGCTGCCGCCCGTACAGCGAGTGCAGCCGCAGCGCGCCAGCCCCCGGCCGCAGCGCGGGGGCAACAGCAGCAGTCAGCTCCAGCGCGCGTCGTGGCGCGGGCAGCTCCTCCGGCGCATCGGCGGCAATCAGCTGCCGGTAGAGGCTGCGCACGGTCTCCCAGGTCCCACCGCCGCCCACATAGTGCGTGGCGGGGACCTCCACCGTCGCGCCGCCGGCAACGCCCGTGAGCTTGTGCGTGATCGCCGGCAAACCCCAGCCGTTCACCTCGGCCAGGTCAGCGCCGGACCAGAGCGTACCGACCACGCGGCCATCCTCGTCCATGGCGAACCAGGTCTCGCTCAGGAACTCCGGCCGCTCGAAGCGCTCGTCGCGTATCCAGCCCGGCCATTCGGGCGCCCGATCGACGACGAGGCCGCTCGCCAGCGGCGCCGCGACGCGCCGCCCCTGTCCCAACCCGCACCAGCCGCTGAAGCGAACATCGATGGCCAGCGGCTCGGTCGCGGTGTTCTGTACGGACGCCCGGACCGTGAGCAGGCCCATGGCGGTCAGGCGATAGTGCAGCTCCAGCAGCACGGACGGCATGTCGGGCGGGCTACCGCGCAGCACGGCCACGGCCGTGCCCGACTCCTCCCTCACTGCCACCTCAAACTTCACCCGCCGGAACAGCGCGCGATTCGGCGGCGCCCCCGCCACTACCTGCCCATCTGCCAGCCCCTTGCCGGCCACGCGGTCACGGAGGCTCCACCAGCCGCCCCGCTGGGCGATGGTGAGGCTGGTGGCAGCGGTCTCCAGGTGTACCCGCTCCTCGTGGATGTAAGCGCAGACGTC
Source organism: uncultured Chloroflexota bacterium (assembly GCA_937967325.1). Classification (GTDB taxonomy): domain Bacteria; phylum Chloroflexota; class UBA4733; order UBA4733; family UBA4733; genus UBA4733. The sequence continues at coordinate 5,633 of CALBSQ010000009.1, read as the reverse complement.
GCCGGCGCCCAGCGACACCAGCGGCAGGTCGATCGGCTTGAGCAGCCGCGGCTCAGCTCCCGACTCGGCCAGTCGCGGCTGAGCGCGCAGCCAGAGCAGGCCGCTGCGCCGCGGCTCCAAGGTGGCGCTCACGCCGCCGTAGCTCTCGGCGGCTAAGTCGATCGCGACCGGCGTCAGGCTGCCGCCGTCGACGGCCAGGCCCTCGCCGCCCGTGATCGTCACGTCGCCCTGTACCGTCTGCTCCTGCTGATTGCGCAGGCGCAGACTCACCGTCTGACACACGCCCGGCGCGAGCGGCTGCAGCCCGACCACCTGCACCCCCAACGGCTGCTCCACCTTGACGGCGGTAGCCAGCTGCAGCAGGCGGCCATCCAGCAGGACGGTTGTCTCGACACGATGCGGCGGCTCGTGCTCTTCCTTCGCCTTCAGGTCAAGATCGGATGTGAGCTCCGCCTCCCACTCGGCGCGTTCCTCCACGCGCGCCGCCGCCTCCTGCCGCAGGTGCAGCCCAGGCGTGCCACGTGCGAACAGCGACACGTCGAGCGGCGGGCCCGCCAATCGCTCCACAACCCAACGCACGCGGCGAGGGAAGCCGGGATAAAGGCGGCGATCGTCCACGCTGCACGCCACCCGCCAGCGCTCCGTCGCCAGCTCCGTCAGGTCGCGACCGGCCGCGTCGATCACGGCTCTGACGTGCCGGCTACCTGCTCGCCACTCGTAGGGGTAGACCCGCATGCCGCCGATGCGGATGTCGTCCTCCTTGACCGAGAGATCTCGCACCTGCGTCTGGTACCAGTCGTGGTCGGCGAAATAGGCCGCCAGCAGCGGCTGGCGCAGGATCAGCGGGATGTAGTTCTGCATGTCGACCGACGTCTCCGGCACCCAGAAGAAACCGGTCTTCTTGTAGAGCGGGACCGCCTTCATATTGCCGGCCCAGGTGCCGAGGTCCAGCCGGCGGTAGCCGCGCTGCATGGTCAGGTCGAGCGACCGCTTGAGCAGGTCGCGCCCCAACCCGCGCCCGTGAAACTGGGGCGCCACATTGAGCAACGCCACGTAGGCCGCGTCCGGCTCCGTCGGATACTCCGTCACGCGGCAGTAGCCGGCCACCCGATCGCCCACCATCGCCAGCAACAGCGCCAGCTTGGGGCTGCGCGCCTCGCGCCGGCGCACGTCGTCGGCGGTCTCCGGGATCCCGCCGGTCCAGCCGCCCGGCCAGGCCTGGTCGCTGTCGTTCCACATGGCGGCGACACCGGCAGCGTCGTCCGGGGTGAACTCACGGATAGTGACGGTCTCGGCCACGGCGGCTCCTTTGTGTTCAGCGAAGCAAAGCGGCTAATCATAACCGTGCCGGGGCGCCGTTGGCTGCAGTCGTGGCATGAGAACATTGCAAGCGGGCCGGCAAGCACACTGCGTTGCCGGCTGGTGGGGGGATGGCCCCCCCACCAGCCCATGTCACCGCGCCAGCTCGGGCTACGCCGTGGGAACTTCCTGTGCGCCTTACCCCGCCGCCTTCTTCGCCGGCGTCCCACCCGTGCCGATGAGGTAGATCGCTTGCCAGGCTTCCAGGTGCGATTTGAAGACATCGTTCGTGGCGACCTGCCCACCGACCGTGATGGTACGGCTGATCCACGTGTCGAAGCCGTCGTGTGACCAGTCCACCTGCTTGACTACTCCCTTCGCCAGCGTGGCGTCTAGCCTGCGCTGGTCGGCCGGGTGGGGAACGCGATTGGTGATCGGCCCCGGCGTGAGCTTGACGCTCCGCCCAGTGTCCGCGCCATAGATCGTGACGGTCAGGGTGCTCGTCGCTTCGACCATGCTGGTCTGCAGCAACAGCGCGGCAGGGGTGTCGTTCTTGAACTTCAAGTCGAGCTGCGGGCTGTAGATAGTGGCGTCGAACCCTTCAGGATAGCCACCCTGCGTGTAGTACGGCACCGCGTAGGCGTGGTCGTGCCGCTCCACGATAGGGAGTCCCGCCCAGAAGGCGGCGCGGAAGACGGTGGTGGACACCTGGCAAATGCCGCCGCCAACACCATCCTTGGTTTCGTGGTCGAGGATCACTAAGCCCGTCGTGAAGCCGTTGTCGGTGCTGATGTCGCCGACCGAGTCGTCGAAGGAGAATATTTCCCCCGGGGCGATAATCGCGCCGTCGATGAGCTGCGCCCCCCGCCGGATATTCTGGATGCGCTCGGGTGGGGAGCCGGCGAAGTTGGAGGTCCCCGTCGCCACAAGCTGCTTGATACCGAGCGCCTCCGGATGATCGCCGGTGATGGCGGGCTTGATCACGCCGATGGGTAATGCCACAGTACGCCGGCTGCCCTGCATCGCGGCCACGATAGCCTTGACGGCCGCCGCCTGGTCCAGCGCGTTCCCGTTCTGCGCGGGGGCAACGATTGTCAGCGTTCCGTCTCGCCAGGCAAACTTGGCATTCGCGGCCGGCTGATCAACGTCGTCGGCAATCTGTTTGGCAAGCGCCGTCACGCCAGCGGTTTGCAGGGCGACGGATAGGCGCTGGCGGCCGCCCTGCTCCGCGGTCGCGAGCTGGAGGAAGGCGGAGAGATCGCGCGGCGCCAGCGTCCACGTCTTGCCCTTGGCGGTGAGCGTCACCGGCTGACCGGCGATCTGGTTGATCTGCTGTTGCACGGGCGCGACATCTTCCAGGCTGAACAGGTCCGGGTGCTGGACCTTGACCGGCAGACTGACCACGCCCTGTCCGGACCGGATGGCATCGGCTACGGTCGACACGGCCGCATCGAGATCGAACGCCCGGCCGTCCCGCCCGGGCTGCACCACCGTCAGCTTTCCATCTTGAATGGCAAAGGCGGCGTCCCGAGGCGCCTGGATCACCGCGGAGGCCATGGGCGCCAACAGGGATCGGAGCGTCGTCGTGTCGAGCGTTGCCTGAAGGGATCCCTTGCCGGCCGGCTGGCTGAGGTGGATAAGGCCGGCGATCTGGTCGCGGCTCAGCCTGGCGGTACCGACCGGCGACTCCAGTGTCAAATCGGTGCTGACCCACTGACGAGCCTGGGCGATGGCGTCTCCGACGTCACCGTCGCTCGTGGCAGGCGCCGTCATAGTCACTTTCAACGCGATCGGCGCCGTCGAGAGCTGGGCGACGTGCCGGCGCAGTTGGGCAACAGTATCAGCCGTGTCGAGACGTAGTCCGTCCCTGGCAGCCGTCACCGCCAGTTGCGTGCCGGCGAGCCGCACCCCGGCATCCTGCTCCGGACGGTCGATAGCCAGTGAGAGCTGCTGCACGAATTCCCGAAGCTTGCCGTCGTCGAGCGCGTACGTTGGCACGATAGCGGGCGTGGTGAGCGGCACCAGAAACTGGACCCAGAGCCGGGAAACGGGGCCAGCTTGCCGTCCCACGGCATAGGCGGCGGCCACCGTTTTCGGCGCGTCATAGCGGAGGCCAAGGTCCGCGAAGCTCGTGGTCCAGCTCCTGCTGCCATAACCTGCGACGACCTGGCGCGCGGTGACGCCGTCCAGGACCGCCTGCAGCTTCTGGGCTGCTGCATCCTGGCTGAGATCGCCGAGGTCCACGTCGCCCGCCCGAACGCCGGGATAGATACTCCCGACGTGCAGGCCCTCGTAGGCCACAGCGCCGCCGAGCAGGATCACCAAGGCAAGCCCAATAAGCGCGACCGCGGCCCAACCGTTGGATTGCGCGCGCCTAGGTGTTGCCATTCGCTTCACGCTCGAAGTCATAGACCGTCCGCGATATTGCCTGCTCGACGCCTACCGCCTGATCTTCGTTGACGTCCGCCGAAAAAATGCTCAGCACGTACGGGCGGCCGGGCAGATAGACGATACCGACATCGTTGACGACGTTGACCTGGTTGCCGATCTTGTGGGCCACCGTTACCGACGCAGGCACCCCCGCCGGAATGCGGTCGTTCCAGGCCGTGTGCGACAAGTACTCTACCATCTGCTTGGTATGCGCCGGATTCGCTAAGCGCCCATGGTACAGAAGGGCCATCAGCGTTGCCGCGTCGTGCGCCGACGAGGTGAGCTCGCCGACGCGTGTTTGCGGAAGCCCCCATTGCTGCACCAGGGCGTCGACCGTCGGGAGGCCCACGATCTGCGCCAGCATGAACGACGCCGTATTGTCGCTCTGCTCCACGAGCAGACGTGCCAGATCATTGAGCGTGTAGGTGGTACCGACCGGTTGGTAGCGGATGACTCCAGTGCCGTAATCCTGGATGTCGTCCGCGCCAGTCCGGACCGTCTGGTCCAGGCTGAGCCGTCCTAGCTCGACTTGATGGTAGAGCGCGGCGAGGATCTCCAATTTGTTGACGCTGGCAGCGTCCATCGAGGAAGTGGCGTCCAGATCTACCCGCTGATTACTGGCGAGATCGATCACAGATACCGCATAGGTACCATCGGCAGCGCGGACCAGCGCCGTGAGCGCGTTGCTCAGCCCCATCTGGTCCAACGACGGGACGGGAATGGCGGTAGGCGAAGGCGTCGCCGTCGGCCGCGGCCGGGTTGTGGCGGATTCAGCCCTGCCGACAAGAGGATGCAGCTCGACCGCCACGATCGTTCCGTTCAAAGGACCCAGCTCAACCGACGGGGCCGAAGCGCCGCTGCTAGGGAGGGGTGAGGCGATCGAGACGGTCGATGTTGCGACCGACGTGGCAGCAGCCGGCGGCGCCCCCGTCGCCTGGTCGCCGGCGCTCGTCGTCGCGATTGAGGACAGATCAGCAGCAGCGGTTTCCTGCTGCGCCACGCCGGCCTGGGACGGCCCCGGGGTCGACGCCGGCCGTGGATGGCCACCCGCGTAGGCGCTGCCGGTCGCGCCGACGAGCAGCACCATCAATAATGCAACACGCAGCAACGACTGCCATCGTTCCCGCTGCCGCCGGCGACGCATAAGCTGAAGCGAGGGAGGCTCATAGGCGAAGCGGAGGACGGAGTCAGGCGTCAACGGCGCTGTCTGTCCCGTAAACCTCTGCATTCAGGTAGCAGGCGCCCCCCGTTCCCCCAAAGACGGCACTGCCGTAGGCAGATCACGCGTCCGTCTCTGCCATACCACACGTGCCCGGGCCACGTCGCCGCCTAGCCCCATCGGACTACCGCGGTTGCGGACATCCCGCACAGCGTACTACAGAACAAGCAGCCTTGCTCCCACCCTCCCATTGTGGGTGGCCGCTCACGGGCGAAGCGTCGATTCGTCCTGTTCAGTTGACAGAAGGCGAGCGAGCCTTTACTATCGGGGGACGTTCTGTCGAATCTCGTCCCATCACCGGCACGTCGCGGCTGCGACTCAGGCGGGTTGCTCTATCCGCTGTCCCGCACGGCGACGAGTTGGGGATTGTCGGATGCGGTGCGCGTTGCGGAAGGGATGTCACGTTGCGTTAGCTCGGCGCCATCGCCAACTCGTTTGATCCGTGTTTCTTGTTGTCGTTCGTTCGGTGAATCTCGGGAGTATTGTCCGTGAGCGAAAGAAACGGTCTCAGCCGGTCCCAGTTCCTGCGCCTGTCGGCGATCGCCGCCGCCAGCACCGCCGTGGCGGCCTGCTCCAACGGCAACGCTGCCACCACCGCATCCTCGTCGGCCGCCCCCGCGTCGTCCGCGGCCGCCACCTCCGCGGCCGCCACCTCGGCCAGCGCCGCCAGCTCGGCCAGCGCCGC
>CALBSQ010000008.1 GCA_937967325.1 uncultured Chloroflexota bacterium | reverse complement strand
GACCTCCCCCTCCCGATCCGCCCTATTATGCGGCAAGATCAGGAGGGAACGGTATTACTGCCAGCATAGCTGCTGACTTCGTGTCCTTGATAGTCCTCAGCGAACTGCAGACCAAGTGCTTGTTGCCACCCACCTTGACACTCTTAGCCCATGACGCGCCCTTTCTTTCTCGCAGCCGACCGCTAACGAGAGAAATTCGATCGGAGAGCATCTGGTGAGTTCTCCACCTCGTGACGCTCACGCTGCTTTCAGTGTTCAACGGGCTCTTCCGACAACTTAGCAATGGAAACGGCGGCCTCCGACACATTGACGATGCCCGGCCCGGGTGTAGGATTGGTTCTGGCTGTAGCCGATAATCGGCTTGTGGGGGACCTGATGGGGACAAATAACCTGCCGAACTGGCGCGTGCCTACTGTAATGCTAGCGGTCGGTGCGGGAATCTGGTTTCTCGCGTCGTCGGTCTGGGCGGATGGCGCGCCTGCGACTCCCGCCGCGATCGCGCCGCCATTGCCAGCGGCCAACGCCAGCGCGCCTTCTCCAGACTCCACACCGCCCCCGAGTTGGCTCACCGCATTCCAATGGCTACTCGCGCCGACAGCGGCCCTGATAGGTGTGGCGCTAACCCAGCGCCATCAGACGAAGCAGGAAGCCCTCAAGGATGCGCGGGCGCTGCGCGACCAGCGCTTCGAGCGCGAAGCCGCAGTTTATGAGGATATCCTGGCCGCGGCCTGGGCGATGTCCGCAACGGCCCATCGGTACGATAGCCCGGGGTTCCTTCCAGGCGAAACGCGCGAAACACGCGAGGCCGAGGCGAAGCGCCTATTTTTCGAAGTGATGCCGAGGGCAGAGCGGGCTCAGGTCCGGCTTGCACTTGATCAGGCTGCGGGCGACGTGCGCCCGCTCTATCAGCGGATCTGGAGCACCTTTGTAGACCACCAGTTGCAGCATGCGCTTTGGGTGGACCAGCCACCTGGCACTGCGAAGCAGGAAGCCTGGAAGGGACGAGAGACGAAGCGCCAGGATCTCGACGAGCTTGTCGCCGAGCTCGAGGAGATGGCCCGCGAGCGCCTGGGTTTGCTCCGCCAGCCCGTCACGCGCCTGGCGGACGTGCGCCCGGCTATCGAGGAAGGCCCACCGCTGTCCTCCGGTTGAGCTGCTGACGGCGGACGCGCCGATGCGTCACGCCCCTGTTCGGCGGGACAGGCCTGCAACTTGTCCTGATCAGAAGCATCAGTTGTTGATATTCTTTAGCTTTTTGCGCTGCCGTTCTCCTGACGACCGCCAACTCGCCGATCACATCCCTAATAGTGTTGCGCCTGCTTTGCAGACAGTCCGCGTTGAACGGGTTGCGGATCCCGAAATTCAGGGCGACGACGTAGCTCATCGCCTTGGCACGTCACTCCTTGATGGCCACCGCCGCCACATGCCCTGTGCGCTCAAGTGTGACAGCTCGTGGGCGTAGCCGTAGAGGAGCACCAGGCCCCTTGTGCGCGACTGCGGGCCGGCTGATGCCCCCACCCGACCGGTGGGGCTCGACTCACCGCGGCAAAGCCCGCTTCGCCGACCGCCGTGGCGAGATGGCCCAAGAGCTCAACCCGATCGTCGGGCAAGCGCGCGAAGTATTCCGACAACGGCTTCTTCTCCAGATCGGCGAGCTGGGAGGCGTCGACGACGGCAGCACCGACGAAGTAGTGGACGTCCTCTTCCTCCCAACCTGCTTTGTCTATTCGGATATAGGTGCGGGGACGAAGCTGCGAATGGTGGACTGAGGTTTGATGAACTAATCTCACGAACACACAGCCGCACGTTGAGGCGACATGGAAATGATGCCGCATGCTCGGAGTATTCGTAGGCAACTAACCGATGAAAGAGCACGCCGCGCTACGTCATGAGTACCGGTGAGCAGCTCACTCGCGAGCCATTGCCGCGCGCCACGCCGTCGCGAGCGCTGTTCGACGTGCTGCGCGACCACTTTGGGATTGGAGGCTCCGACGGTGCGACGGACCTATAGTAAGGCCGCAATGGGATCCACGTAGCAAGCATCCTGATCCGCGGATACGGTATCGGCGGCGGCTTGGAGGGCGGAGCGGCACCGGTGGTTGACCTCCGCGGTACGGGCAGCGACCTCCTGGAAAAAGTGATCGACGGCCGCCTGCACCTTGGCCTTGGTACCGAAGCAGCTGCTAGCCGTGACCTCCTCGCGGATCCAGGCCCAGATAGTTTCGTCGCCGTTGCAATCGGAGCTGTGGGCTGGCAGCCGGATCAGGCGGAGGTCCAGTTCGGGCGTAGCCAGGTACGTGCGTAAGGCGTTGCCGCCGTGGGCCGGACTGTTGTCCCCGACAACGAACAGCGGCCCGGGGAACTTGGCGCGCAAGACGGCGACGGAGGTCTCGGCCGAACTGGCGCCGTCATTCAGTGCCACCGGCGGCCGGGAGTACGGGTGTACACAGGGGCACGAGTTGACACTGTGCTCCCTGCTTGCTATTATTCGAGCACGGAAAGGAATCGACCCATGGCACCCAGGATGGGGACGAAGCAGGCGCGGAGCAACTTCTCCGAGCCGCTGGGCACCGTCCACTTCGGCCATGAGACCGTAATCGTGGAGAAGGCGAGCAAGCCCTTCGTGGTCGTCATCAGCCCGGAGCAGTACGAGCACTACCGGGCACTGGTATCGGAGCAGGCCGTCCGGACGACGGAGCGGATGCACGAACGCAACGAGCACCTCGATCCGGAGCAGCTCGAGCGGGACATTACCGCCGTCGTCGAGCAGGTGCGCCAGGAGCGGCATGAGCGGCGAAACGGCTGAGCGCGTCGCCGTCGAAACGACGGTCGTCGTCAGGGCCTTGGGGACACTGCGCATCGTGACGCCTCGCCAATTCGAGGAACGCACGATGCTGCAAGACTGATCAAGGGGCGAAGCCGCACAGGATAGAATCAGGCGTGGTGCGCCAATGTTGCGGACGGACGTTTGCGGACAGACAGCCCGCTAGTGAGTCGAAACGATGGCACCGGAGCGTCGCTGTCCATTCGCGACGCAAAGAGTTGCAGGCGGAATGCACGACGCGACATGAATGACGACGACCAGATCATCCGCGGCCCGGCGCTGCGCGCCGAGCCCTCGCCAACGCTGCTCGACGCTCTGAGGAATCGGTATGGCATTGAAAACTCCAATGGCGCGACGGATCTGGGCGGCTCGTCCAACCTCAACCTGCTCGTCGCCTCCCGCGGGGACCGTCTTGTGGTCCGCGTGTACCGGCCCTGGGTGACGGCGACAAGGCTCGCCGACATGCAGCTCGTCCGCCGCCAGCTCGCCAGTGGCGGCGTCCCGTGTGCGCAACTAATGCCAACGCGCGACGGCGACGGCTGGACCGTCGTCGACGGCCGGCTCGTCGAGGTCGAGCGCTACGTGGAATACGATGCGAAGATGGACTCGTGGCAGCGCCTGGAGGCCGGCCTGCCCTTGCTTGGGCGGATGCACACGCTGCTTCGACGGGTCCAGGTCAGTCCGGATGGCGCGAAGGCCCCGGCAGCGAACCACGTCGAGTCGCTGGACGCGCTGGACTGGACGCGGCGAGGGACGCAAGCCATTCGAGCATGGGACGCCGCGCCGGCCGAGCTGCGGCTGGCAAACGCCTCAGAGGAATTGGCTCGGCTGGTTGGCGACGCGGAGCGCATGGTCAGCCCACACCTGCCGAGGCAGGTCGTCCACGGCGATTTCTGGGACAACAACGTGTTCTTCCGCGACGGTCGTGTGGCGCTGATCGCCGATTTCGACTTCATGGGCGAGCGCGCCCGCATCGACGATCTGGCGCTGACGCTGTATTACACCAACTCGACGTTCTGGGAGGACACGGGGTCCGACGACCGCCTCCGGCGGCTGCGCGTCCTGGTGGACGCCTACGATAGCGGCCTGGACGACCGGCTCTCCAGCTTCGAGCGGGCTTCCCTCCCGCTGGCCCTTGCCCGGACGCCGCTCTGCTTCATCGGAATGATCGCCTCGCTCGATACCGAGCAGCGGGCACGGCGGCTGGCGTCGGAGATGATCTGGGATGTCGCGTGGGCGCTCGCCATCGCCCAGAACCTCGGCCGCTGGCAGGCTGCCTTCGCGTAACGTCGGTTTCTCCGCGTCGGCAAGTACCCATTCGGGCTACCCCGGCAAGAAATCACAGGTTTGCTCCGTAGGATGCCGGGCATTCCGCACCGGCTGGACGGTTGGCTGCCGTGCAGCACCTTTGGCCGGAACTAGAAGGCGACGTTCCCTTTGCCTCGCGCCCCTTTCCTCTCGCCAGCCCGGCTCGCCCCTGTCGTGCTGGCGCTGCTCCCAGTATTCACGGCCACGCCGCTGACCGCCCACGCCGCTGCCGGCATCGACCTGCTGGCGGCGGTTCCCATCGTCAACGAGCACACGATCAGTGACGTGGCCTGTGGGCAGGCCGCGGCCACCATGGTGCTCGATTACTACCTCGGCCGGGAGGGAGTGACGCCCTCCCGCGTCGGCATCGGTACGGTCGCCCGTTACGTCAAGTTCAACTACCGCAACGGAGTCCCGACCGGCACCAATCCCAGCAGTGTCGCGCGCGGGATCGTGGCGGCGGGAGACATGCTGGGCATCCCGCTCACCGCCTCCTGGGCTCGGGCCGATCCGGTCGATTGGCAGACCACGCTGGGCGAGCAGTTGCAGTCGGGCCAGCCCGTGATCGTCTACCTCACCAACGGTGGGATGCTCTGGAACAACGCCTGGCGCTACGGGCACTACGTCGTGGTGTCGGGCCTCACCGCCCGCGGTCAGGTGGTCTACCACGATCCCTTTGACGGTCGCGAGCACGCGGTCTCCGCGGCGACCTTCGCCCGCGTCTGGGGCTTCGGCGCCCGGCGCTCCTGGACCTTCCTGCATGTCGAGCCAGCCATCGGGTCCGCCGCGACGGCGTAGCCGTCGAGCGCCGTAGCGGCCCCAGCATCACAACTCCACGTCCTTAGCGGGGCGCCGCTGCTGCACGAGGTCCGCCCCAAGGCCTACCGTTCAGCAGGTATCGACGATCAAGGAATGATGAACTTTAGGAATAGCATAGACGCCTTTGAGACTGTTCCAAGCAAGACCTGGCAGGATGAATCGAGTGGCCATGGGGCTGGGCGCGTGTCCGATCCACCGCGGGGATTGGTAGCGCGTCGCGCCTCGAGGGAATGCCACGAATTGAAATGCATCAGGAAGGAAGCTCCCATGGAGCGTCTCACTCGGAAGAAGGTGGCGGCTGTCGTAACGGCCGCCGCGCTCGCGGCCGGCGGTATCGGCGCGGCGGGCTACTACTCGCTCGCCACGCCGGCATATGCCCAGACGCCGCTGATCGCCGCTGCTACCACCTCGACCACGACGGCCGCAACGTCCAGCTCGGCCAAGCCGGCAAACAGATCAGAGCCGCTGAAGACGGTACTTGATCAACTCGTCGGGCAAGGCAAGCTCTCGTCTACCCAGGAAACCGACGTCTTGACGGCCTGGCAGCAGTACC
>CALBSQ010000007.1 GCA_937967325.1 uncultured Chloroflexota bacterium | reverse complement strand
GGCCGCCGCCTCTCGAATGTCCGTGTCGAAGGCGGTGTACACCCCCGGCTGCTTGTCCCAGTTGCCAAAGTACAAGTAGCCGGTACGGACTCCTTCCCCAACCACCAGGAGCGCCAGCAAAGCGACCGACCAGGCGACAGTCAGGCGCACACCACGTCCCCGCAGGAACCCAACCAGGGCTTGAACCGCCCCATCGGCCCCGCGTGCGCAGAGTAAGGCGATCGCCGGCATGAGCGCCGTGAGCCGCAGGTAGTTCGGACTCTCCTGCGTCACTGAGCTGCCGGCCAGCAGGACGGCGCACCAGACCAGCAGCCAGAGGTCCGGCCAGACAACATCAGCCTGCAGTTCATCGGTAGCGTATTGCGCTTGTTGTGTAGGCGGCATGCCCACCGGCGGAAAACCCGGTCCGTCGCCGGAAGTGTCATTCGTCAGCATTGGTCGCGGCTTCGCCCACTGCCGTTGCCGTCCTACTCTGACGCCATGTACAACGCCCGCAACGGTGATGCCCGTGCCCACAAGGAACGCCAGCGCCAACAACGGATCGAGCACCGGCAACCCGGCGATGTTATGTAGCCAGTTCGTGTCGCCTTGCACCCAGAACATGCCGAAGGTGCGCCGCACGCTCTGCCGAAACGTAATAGACGTCCCGATGATAGCAGGATGCTTGCTAAACACCAACACCTGATCGGTCCGGCCGATGAGGGTCTCGGGGTGACGGACGAAATAGATGGCTTCCGGCAACACCGTCACCCCCGCCGCCCCCGCCGCCAGGAGCAGCCTCACGAAGAAGCGGCCGGCCGCCTGCCCACGCCGGTGGAGCCGCCACAGGAGGACGACACAGACCAGCAGCACGATGCCTGGAAGCAGCCGAGCAGAGATATAGGTGTACTCGGCGGCGCCAAGGAGCACACCGGCCGCGACGTACAGCCAGGTTCTCCCCTGGCGTAGCCCCTCCGCCAGCGCCCAGAACACCAGCAGGTAGAACAGCGGCGCCAAGATGGCCCGCAGGCCCACACGGCTCAGCACGACGTGCCAGAAGGCTGTCGCCAGGAGGCCGCAGGTCAGCAACCCAATGCGTCGGCCATACCAGCTCCTCGCCAGGCCAAACGTCGCGGCGACGGTCGCCAGCCCACTGATCGCGGCCGCGAGCCGGAGCGAGGTCGGGGTGACCCCGAGCACGGCGCCCACGATGGCTTGGAAATACATGAACATCGCTTCGCGGCCATTATTGGTGGGCAAGAAGATGGGGCGTGCCCCGGCGATGATGGTCTCCACGTCGAGCGCATTGACTCCCTCGTCGTGGTTGAGACCCGGCGGGCTCTGATCGAGCTGCCAAAGGCGAAGAAAGGCGGCGGCCGCCAGGATGACGAGCAGCGTTGCAGCAGTAGCAGCCCAGGTGGGTAATCGACGCTGCTCCGGCGCGGTCCGTGAGGAATCAACAGGCAATAGCAGCGAGCGCGCGATGGTTGGTGATCCTACCCTAATGGGACCAAGTGTAGCAGACCACCCGTATTGGACGAACGTCAGCCCAGCCGGTTACGCTAGATAAACCGGTGCCGCAGCTGACGCCACTCATTGGAGGAAGCAACAATGCGCGTGTTGCTCGCCTACGGGCGTCACGGGCTTGCCATCGAGTTACCCGACAACCATACCTCGGTGATCGAGCCGCATTTCGTACCCGGCCTACCGGACGAGCGGGCGACGCTGGCCTCGGCACTGGAACACCCGATGGGCAGCGCTCCGCTGCGCAGCCTCGTCCACCCAGACGACTCAGTGGTCATCGTCTTTCCAGACATCACTCGAGCCATGCCCAACGATCGCGTTTTGCCGGTAGTGCTCGATGCGCTCAGCCATGTTCCAGACCGGCGCATCACCTTGCTCAACGCCACCGGACTGCACCGCGAAAACACGCCGGCCGAGCTGGAGCAGATGCTCGGAAGCGCCATCACATCGCGCTATCGCGTCGTCAACCACCGCGGCTTCATCCAGGACGACCTGGTCCACGTCGGCCGCACTTCCTTTGGCGCGGAAGCCTGGCTCGACGCGATCTACGTGCGAGCGGACAAGCGGATCGTCACAGGCTTCATCGAGCCGCACTTCTTCGCCGGCTTCTCCGGCGGCCCCAAGATGGTCTGCCCCGGCGTCGCCGGCAGCCCCACCATCCTGCACGCCCACAATGCCGAGATGATCGGCCATCCCCAGTCAACCTGGGGCGTCACCGTGGGCAACCCGATCCACGACGAGATTCGCGAAGTCGCCGCCATGGCGCCGCCGCATTTCTCGCTGAGCGTCACCTTGAACAAGCGTCACGAGATCACCAACGTGTTCGCGGGTGAGGTATTCGCCACGCACCAGGCTGGCTGCGAGTACGTCAAGGCCACCGCCATGCGCCCGGTGGACCGGCCGTTCGACGTGGTGATCAGCACCAACAGCGGCTACCCGCTCGACCTCAACCTCTACCAGACGGTCAAAGGGATGTCCGCTGCCGCCCAGATCGTGCGTCCGGGCGGAGCCATCGTGATGGCGTCGGAGTGCTCGCAGGGGGTTCCCGCCGGCAGCCACTTCCAGCAGCTGCTCGCCCAGGGCAGCGGACCGGACGACCTGCTGCACCTGATCGAATCACCGGGCTTCCATCGTCCCGACCAGTGGCAGGTGCAAGTGCAGGCGATCATCCAGCGCAAGGCGCGCGTCTTCCTCAAGTCCGATGGCTTGACCGACGCCGAGATCCGCGCGGCTCATCTCATTCCGGTTCAGTCCATCGAGGACACCGTCGCCCGGTTGCTGGCCGAGTATGGCCCCGAGGCCACCATCGCCGTGCTGCCGCAAGGTCCGCAGACCATCCCGTACGTGGGTGCTGAGCCCCCGGCGACTAAAGTCGCGGACTACGACCTGCGAAGCCCGCCTTCGCGGGCTGTACGAACCTTGGGCGCCGCCAATCCTCGTCCGTAGTCGGCGCAGGCCGACTTTGCAGGTCGTAAGTCCGCGACTTTAGTCGCCGGGCGACCGACGCCACCGGAAGCCGCCAGGACTGCGTAGTGGAGCCGCCTACCCCTGCTGGCTAGGCGGGCACGGGTGGGCGGGCTCGCAAGAGTTGAAGTCGCCAATGGTGACGGGAATTGACGTGCTGGCCACGTTGAATCCCTGCCATTGCTGATTGCCGGGGTCGAATAGGCCGAACACGGTCTGACCGATGACGTACGGATCCTTGTCGAGCTCGCCCGCCAGCCAGATGAAGTCCGCCGCGGCGTCGGCCTCGCTCTCCACCCCCCGCCAGCCGTTGAAGAGGCCGGTCTCGGTCAGGATAAATGGTCCAGTCTTCACCCCGGCTTGGGCCAGCGCATCGTGGATCTGGCGGTAGCGCAACACCCCGGCCGGCCCGATCCCTTGTCGAATGCTGTGCGCATCGGGCGGTGCGTAGGCGTGGACGCCGAAGTAATGGCTGGCGCTGATGGCGCCGGCGAAGTACTTGGGGTAGTCGGCCGGCGCCACGGCGCTCGGCCCTTCGTTGCCCGCCACGGCATCGACACCGTAGGTCCCTTGCAGCCGCTGGGCAAACGCCACCTGGAAATTGTTCCAGTCGGCGTAGTTGTTGTCCGCCTGGCTGGTGAAGCCGGAAACCTCGTTGTAGCTCATCCAGGCGTTGACGACGCCCTTGAGCGGCGTGGCCAACTGCGCCACATAATCGGCGAAGGCCGCGCCGCGCGCGGCGGGATTGTCGAGGGGCTGATTCGATACAAAGCGGCGGCCAACGATGAAGGCGTGAGGATAGGCCTGCCGCACCTGCCGCGCGAAGTCCACCGTCGGATCCATGAGCAAGATCACCGATGGTCGCCACACGGCCATGTCGGTGAGGAACGCCCCACCGCTGCCATAGACGCCCAGGCCCAGCTTGGTGACCCGCATCGGTCCGCGGGTCGGCGTAGGAGTGGGCGCCACGGTCGGTGTCGGCGGGGGCGGCGGGGTTGGCGTGATCGTCGGCGCGACGGTGGGAACCGGCGAGGCCGTGGGAGCCGGCGAGGCGCTGGCAGTCGGGCTCGGCGGCGGGCTAGTTGTGGCGCTGGGCGCGACGGTAGGGCCAACTGTCGGGGTTTCTGTGGAGACCGGTATGACGGTCGCCGTGGCTACCGGCGAAGCGGTCGGCGTCGGCGCGGTTCGGCTGCTCGGTGGCGCCGCCGCCCGCAAGCCGATCACGATACCGGCTGTCAGCCCGATGGCGAGCCCTGCCAGCAAGAAGGTCGCGGCCAGCAGCGCGGTTCGTTGCCGTTCGCCCAGGTCTGCAACCTCTCCAGCGCCGCCGCGGCCATCGCTCCTGCGACGATTGTACCGACCGGCATGCCGCCGCGCCTCACCTGCGTCCGCCGCGTCAATGGGAGTGGACCACGTCAGGGCGGCGAATTCCGTACCATAGAATGACTTCAGTGGGAGCGGGGC
>CALBSQ010000006.1 GCA_937967325.1 uncultured Chloroflexota bacterium | reverse complement strand
TACACGCGTAAGATCGTCGGCAGCGTCAGATGTGTATAAGAGACAGGCCCCCAGGCCCCCGGGTGCTGGCCACGGCGCAGGCCAGCCCAACGGGAATCCAGATCCACACGGTCATCATCCGGCTCACCAGCGCCGCCACCAGGGCGAGCGATGCCTTGCCGCCGATGCTTGCCACCGTCGCGACGACGGCGCCTTCGGCGGCGCCGAAGCCCCCCGGCAACAACGACACCCCCCCCACCAGCCCCGACATGCCCCACGCCAGCGTGGCGCCGGCCGGGGAGAGAGGGAGGACGACGACGTGCGCCACAACCCCGAACAGCACGACCTCGCAGGCGCGCGCGGCCAGCGCGCAGCCGAGCGCCAGGAGCACGGGACCCGGGCTGCCGACGGCCAGGAGTCCACGATAGAGGGAGTCGAGCAGCGGCAAGCGATCGACCAGGCGCGGGTTGCCGCGTCGACCGGTCCAGCGCCGGCTGGACGAGAGGAGCAGCAGGCCAAGCAAGAGCAGAGCGCCGACGAGAACACCGGCGCCAACCTGGGGCAGTCGGTAGCCGCCGGCAACCGCGCCGGCCGTGGCCACGAGCAGGAAGCTCACCACTTCGGCAGCGGCTTCGACCGGCAAGACCGCCACGGTGTCCGCCTCCGGCACGCCGGTTACTTGGCGGAGCAGCGAGAACTTGAGGAATGCCCCCAGCCGTCCAGGCGTCAGCTCGAGCGCGAAGCCGGTGATGTAGATGCGCATGCTGTCAGCCGCTCGCAGCGCCGGCGCCCGCCGCGTCACCAGTACGTGCCAGCGCAAGAAGCGGAAACCCTGGCTCCCAGTCCCCAGCGCCACCAGCGCGGGCAGCGCCGCGAGCAACGCGCCAGACCAGGCGCCGCTGCCAAGCCGCCAGGTAAGGAAGACCCCGATCCCCATGGCGATCGCCGCGATTACCGCTGCCGTGCGGACCATCGCCCGAACACTGGGCAATCGCGGAAGCGCCGGTCGCCCGGTCGGTCGTACCAACACCGGGGCCACGCCGGCCTGATCGTTCCTGTGCATCCCGCTCCCCCATATCGCCGGGTACTGTCGAGCGGCGCCTTCGTGGCCAGGCAGGGTCACTGCAAGTCTACCGGCAACTGTACGCCGGCAACATTGGAAAATACTGGGAGACCAGCCCAGCGGCGATTTCCTTCAGGCACGGCCTGCACTCACCGTCCGGCGAGTCGTTTGTCACACGGCATGTCTGCTGAGCGAACCCGAGCGGGCGCGATGTAGCGGAGCAAGGTGTCGAGGGCGCTCCCTCGCCCATCCGCACCGGACGTTGCCGTCGCCGCGGATGTATGCCAGTATAGAGCGCAAGCCGCGCCGGCCGCGTGTGCCGGCGCCGATGGCGAAGGGAAAGAAGATGGCAGAGCGTACGTTCGGGTGGGGCCTCATTGGCGCGGGCGTGATCGCGCCCTCACATGCACGCGCCGTACAGGCCAACGCCCCGCGCACGCGGCTGGTCGGCGTGTGTGACGTGATTCCGGAGAAGGCCGCCAAGCTCAAGGAAGAATTCGGGGCGGAGTTTTCCACCGGCTCGATGGCGGAGCTCCTCGCCCGCCCCGACATTGACTGCGTGAGCATCTGCACCCCCAGCGGCGAGCACGGCGACTGCACCATCGCCGCGGCCCGCGCCGGCAAGCACGTGCTGTGTGAGAAACCGCTCGACATCACCCGCGCCAAGATGGACGAAGTGCTGGCCACCGTGAAGGCGTGCGGCGTACAGCTCGGCTGCGTCTTCCAGAGCCGGACCAGCCCGGTCAACCGCAAGCTGAAGAAGATGATCGCCGACGGCGAGTTCGGCCGCGTCCTCTTCGCCGATATGTCCGGCAAGGACTACCGCTCCCCCGACTACTACAAGACGGCGGACTGGCGCGGCACCATCCGCTACGACCGCGGCGCCCTCATGAATCAGGGCATCCACTCGCTGGACCTCTACCTGTGGCTGGTCGGCCAACCCGTCGTCGAGGTCGCCGGTTTCTGGGACCACCTGGTCCGCGACATCGAGGCCGAGGACACCATCGTGGGGTCGTTGCGCTTCGCCAACGGCGCGCTCGGCAACATCCTTTACGCCACCAGCAGCTCGCGCGAGCGCCTTCCCCGCAACATCGGCATCCACTGCACGGAAGGCAACGTCATCCTCGCCGGCCGCCAGCCGTCCGTCGAGCGGCGCGGCGAGGAGCTGCACCTGGACGGCCCCACGGAGGTCGGAGCCGCCTGGCTGGCGGCTCCGCAGGGGCACACCCAGCACGTGCGCGACCTGACCGACGCCATCGAGCAGAACCGCCCGCCGGAGATCACCGGCGAGTCGGCCCGCACGGCCGTCGACGTGGCGCTAGCGCTCTACCAAGCCTCCGACACGCGCAGCGTGGTGCGGCTCCCGGGAGCGTGAGCCGGCAAGCTGATCCGGCGGATATGATCGCCCATCAGTCATCACCTGACGGAAGGTAACGGCAATGGAGACCCATCGCGTTCGATTCGTCCGGGCCGTCGCCTCGGACGGCGTTCCCCTGGATGGCATCGTCTTCGAGGCGGCAGGGACGCCGCGCGGCGGCGTCCTGCTGGTCCACGGGGCCGGCAGTCACTTCTACCAGCAGCTGCATCAAATCCTGGGAGCGACGTTAGCCGCGGCTGGGTACCGCGTCCTCGCCGGCAACAATCGCGGGCACGACCTGGGCGCCCACCTACCTAACGACGGGCAGGAGGTCCTGCTTGGCGGGGCAGCCTGGGAACGCTTTGCCGACTGTGTGCTCGATCTTCGCGCCTGGATTGACCTGCTAGTGTCGGAGACGGGTCCCGGTCCCGCTCTCCCACTGGCGCTGATCGGGCACTCGCTCGGCGCGGCCAAAGTGGCGCACTACCAGGCGACGACGGGCGATCCACGGGTCGCCGCCCTGGTGGGCTGTTCGGGGCTCGGCTTCGGCTCGCGGCTCTCCCGCTTCCGACCTCCCCCGGAAGAGCGCCTCGCTGCCGTTCGCGAGCTGGTCGCCGCCGGCCGCGGCGAGCAACTGCTGGATACCTCCTACCAGCGACGCTACATCAGCGCCCAGACCTACCTGGACCGCTACGAGCGCCTGGTCGGGCCGGGCGCCGCCGTCTCCGACCTCGCGCGCATCTCGGTCCCGCTCCTGGTCGTCCACGCCACGGGGGAGGGAGGGACCGCCGAGCTGCTGGCCGACATCCAGGCGCGCGCCACGAGCGCGACGCGCTGCGACAGCTTCCTAGTAAACGATGCCGACCACGACTACCACGGTCACGAAGCGGAGGTTGGCGCCAGAATCGCCGAGTGGCTCGGCCTGGTGCTTGACGGTCAGGAATGACCGACGCGCCACGCCTGCTCTCCGCCTTTCAAGAGGCGCTGATCCTGTCGCTCGTCCCGTCCGGCGCTCGGATACAGGCGGCCTACTTCTTCCAACCGGAGTAGCCGCCGAGTCCCGTCCGGGTGGACGTCTCGATAGCGGGTGACGAGGCCCGCTCCGTCGTCTTGCGCCTCAGCCGCCACCCCGATCGCGTGGCGACTGAGGCGAAACTGCTCGCAACACTTGCCAATCTTGGCCTGCCCGTGCCGGACGTGCTAGCTGGCCCCGCTACCGATCCCGACGTCGCCGAGACTTGCCCGTTCACCGTGCTGAGCATGCTGCCCGGCCAAGACCTGCAGCGGCTGAGCCTTTCCTCACCCGTCGGTCTGGCCACCGCGAAGTTCCTCGTCATCGAAGCGGTGGCGCGCCTGCACGCGCTCACGGCAACAGTCCGCAATACTTCAGTTGCTGCAGAACTGCCATCTCGGGATCTGTGGGCAGAAGTACGAGCAGTGCTGGATCGCGGCGGTCCGTGGCCGGACGAGCCGGTGTTCCGAGACGCGGTACGGCAACTGGAGCCGATTCTCCGCGCCATCCGCACGCCGCTGGTCTTCTCCAACGGCGATTACCAGCCCGGCAACTTTCTCTCGGACGGACATGCGCTCACGGGATTCGTCGACTTCGAGTCCGCCTGCTTCGAGGACCCTCACTACGGCTTCGCCAAGTACCTGGTCTACGACATGGACCCGTTGAACGATGCCGGCTTGGTCGAGCACTACCTTGCGGTGAACGGGCTATCGCAGCGAGACTTTGCGCCGCGGCTTGCCGCACGTTGTCTGTGGACGCTGCAACGGGAAATTCCGGCGTCCGGTGGCTCGCCAGGTGCGCAGCGCTACTGCGAGCACGTGCTGGGGCTGCTGCGCGAGGCGCTGAGGATGCTTACCCGCTAACCCCTTCTGCGACGACTCCTCACGCTACGTATCCAGCTCGCGGAAGAGGTCGTCCACCGGTAGCGGGAGCGTCGGGAAGAGGGAGTAGCGCAGCACGTCGCCCGAACGGAGGCGCGCCACCTCCTCGAACCGGCTGCCGTCGTGCCGGTGCTGGATCACCATGCGCGCCTCGTAGTCCACGATCCAGTAATCGGGCACCGCGAAGCGCTCGTAGCTGCGCCAGACGGAGCCTCCCGGCAGATCGTCGGCACGGTTGCCCGGGGACAGAATTTCGATCACCAGGTCCGGCACGCCTTCCATCCCCTTGCTCGTCCGCCGAATACGTCGGCCCTGCCGGTAGAAGTAAACATCCGGCTCCCGCACATTCTGCCGCGCGCCATCCGGGTCCAAGACGGCGCCGGTCGGTCCCGAGTAGCGCCGCCCGTATCCGGCGAGCTCCGCGCGGTCGAGCCAGCGCTCGACGACCTTGACCACTTCACCGTGGTCTCCTCCTGCCGGCATACGCTCCACCGGGATCCCGTCTATCAGCTCAGTCCGAGCGGTATTCTCGGGCAAGTCCATAAACTCGTCGATCGTATAGCGCCGCCTGGTCAGGACCATCCTGTCCGCCACCGCCTTCCCGCTCCGTCGCCCGGCGAGGGGTCGGGCCTTATTAGGTGTAGCGTAGCACGGCGCCAGTCCACCGAACGCTGAAGCGTCCGGCTCACAGGACCAAGCCCACAAGGATGGCAAGGTCGAGGCGACCGGCAAGCTGAACGAGCTGCTCGCCACCTGTGAGGAAATGCAGCGGCTCTGGGCAAGCGATCTCGGCGTGGAAACGCGGCCGGCAATTTCACAAAAGCGGGGTGGCGCGGGAGGAGGTCGGATGGCCTCCGACGGACTGCAGTGCATCACTGGTGAGCCGGGGCGACTCATTTCCTCTCATCAAACAACTGACGGGCAATGTCCTCACGACTGCTTTCGACATGCGCCGCTACGTCAGCGAGAATGCCGGCGAGCGTGCCAACGCGCAGCGCGTCGTGCCGCGGAACGGTGATGTGATGCTCCCCGCGTTGTCGTGTCGTCACCCGCATATGGCTACCGGACTGCCAGCACTTGCTCCCGCACGAAGTGCAAGCGGACGACCCTTGGCGCTTCGCCCTCCTCGAAATGGCAGCGCACGGCATCGCGGACGTGCTCGTGCAGGTCCTCCAGGGTGTCTGCTTCGGTGAAGATTGATTCCCCGAGGGCCCGCGCGATGTAACCACCCTCCGGCGCTTCCTCGACAAGAAAAATGATCTCTTTCACCGCTTCACCCCAAAGGCGTCCTTGATCTTCTCCGGCAGTTCCGGGATGCGCTGCTCCAACGTCATGACGCTCGCCACGAACCGGCACCCCGCGTGTCAACCGGCCCGACGGTAGGCGCCCAAGATTCTACTCGCCGGTGGAATGATCGAGATACCAGTTGCAGCCATCACGTTGATCCACGCTACGGTCCGAACATGTGCCGGCCAACTGCCGCTAGCGTAGCACACTGCCGACGGCAGTCACTGACGCTTGCTCGTTAGCCATCTGCTCGAACCTGCCGGTTGCTAGCCCTCACCGTCGCGCCGTGAGATAGCCCACAGCCCCCGTGCCCGCAACCCGCTGTGACAGCAGGAGATCGATGCCACCAGCGACACGCTCACCGGCATTCGCACCGAGGACCGCTCACTGCCTTGCCGCTTGACGAACAAGCACGAATTTGGCGACAATCGCCACGATCGGTTGGGCGGGACATCCGCAGATGACGCGAAAACACCTACCTCTCGACGTTTCGCCTACCAGGGGACGTC
The DNA here is from genome assembly GCA_937967325.1 of uncultured Chloroflexota bacterium. GTDB lineage: Bacteria > Chloroflexota > UBA4733 > UBA4733 > UBA4733 > UBA4733. Next base: position 1,240 of record CALBSQ010000006.1, on the reverse strand, counting down.
CCTGAAGGGAGGTGACGATTGCCGACACAGGCCCTGCCGCTCCTCCGGACCGCCGGCAGGCAGATCGGAGACGCCGCCGCGCTCTGGCGGCGCTCGCTCGCGCTGGTGCTGGCCGCGGCGCCGCGCCAGACTGTCGGCCTCGGCGCGTTGATGGTAGCGCAGGCGTTCTTGCCGCTGTCCACGCTGTGGGCCTCCCGCGGCGTGGTCGATGCCGCGGCGCGAGCCCTCGGCGTCAACGGCCCGCCGACAGCAACGTCCGGGGAGCTGCCACTCGCCGCCTGGCTCGCGCTCGCGGTCGGCGCGATCGTCCTGCTGCAGCTCCTGGGGCCGCTGTTTCAGGCGACGCAGGAGTCGGCCAGCGGCCTGCTCACTACCTATATCAACGGCGAGATCATCCAGGCAGCCAACCGCTGGCGCGGCCTGGCCCGCTTCGAGGATCCCGCCTTTGCCGACCACCTGACCACCGCGCGCAACCAGGCGGCACGCGGACCGCTGGAGATGGTGACCCAGGGCGCCGGCTTTCTCAAGACGCTCTTCACCATCGTGGCCATGGGCATCGCCCTCTGGCGGCTGCACCCGCTGGCCCCGCTGCTCATCATCCTGGCGCAGATCCCCTGATCGCCGTCCAGGCACGGCAAGTGGGCCAGATGTACCGCTCCATGTCCGACCGCTCGGAGACGTGGCGCCGGATGGGCTACTACGGCGTCATCACCACCGACGCCGGCGCCGCCAAGGATCTGCTCATCTACGGCGCCGGCCCCTGGTTCTACCGCCGCTGGCGGCAACTGGCGCTGGAGACGCTGGCCGAGCAAGCCCGCCTCCGCCGCGCCGCCCTGCTCGCCAACGTCGCCGGGATCGCACTGGGCGCCGTGCTGCTGGCCGGCGGCTATGCTTACGTCGCGGCGCAGGTCGGCGGCCACCGCCTGACCATCGGCGATTTCGCCCTCTACCTCACCGTGATCGCCAGCCTTCAGCGCAATATGTTCGTCCTGGCGGCAGACGCCGGCCTGTGCTACGGCCGGCTCCTCTGGATGCGGCGTGTATTCACCTTCCTCGACGACACGCGCCCGAGCATCGCCGTCGCGCCGCCGGGAGCCGGGCTGCCGGCGCCCACCCGCTTCCGGCAGGGCCTCGAGCTGCGCGGCGTGTCGTTCACCTATCCCGGCCAGGAGCAGCAAGTGCTCGGTGACGTCACCTGTACGCTCCGGGCGGGGGAGACTGTGGCGTTGGTCGGCGCGAA
>CALBSQ010000005.1 GCA_937967325.1 uncultured Chloroflexota bacterium | reverse complement strand
AGGAAGGACCGCCTACGATGCCTCACGCTGTCGCCGAGGAAGCCGAAGCCCTCCTGGGCCAGGCGCTGCCTATTCACGACCACGGCTTTGTTCGCTTGGTGGACTACATGGGGAACGACGCCGCTATCGTCCAGGCGGCGCGCATCAGTTACGGCGCCGGCACCAAGACGCTTCGCTCCGATCGCACGCTCATTCGCTACCTGATGCGCCACAAGCACACGACACCCTTTGAGATGGTGGAGGTCAAGTTCCACATCAAAGCGCCCATTTTTGTGGAGAGACAGTGGTTCAGGCATCGAACCGCAAGTGTGAATTCAATAAGCGGCCGCTATTCCGAGATGCAGGAGGAGTTTTACTTGCCGGAGCCTGGCGCTGTCCGCCCGCAGAGCGCGACGAACCGCCAGGGGCGGGCGGATGAGCCGTTCCCGCCGGAGCAAGCGGAGCAGACGATCGGCGAGATGCGTCAGGTATACGAGGCTGCGTACGCGACCTACCACAAGCACCTCGAATCCGGCCTGGCGCGGGAGGTGGCACGCATCACGCTGCCGACCTCGCTGTACACGGAGTGGTACTGGAAGCTCAATCTGCACAACTGCTTCCATTTCCTGGCGCTACGCCTCGATGACCACGCCCAAGAGGAGATTCGGGCTTACGCCGAGGCGATCGCGCGCTGCACGCGGGCGGTCGCTCCTGTCGCCTACGACGCCTTTGAAGAGTACACACTCGAGGCGGGGACCTTCTCGCGCACGGAGCTGGCGGTCTTGCGAAAGCTGGCGCAAGGTGAGCCGCTCACGCCAAAGGATCTCGACCACGGCAAGCGCTGGCGCGCGGAGTTCGAGGCCAGGCTCGGCTTGCCCTTGCCGGAGGTCACCGCGCTGGAGCCGACCAACGGCGTCGCGGTCGAGTGATCGAAGGGACGAATGCAATCTGCTAGCATGGCGGCGTTAGCGAAAGGAACGCCCGTTTGCCTCAACCAATTCGCGTGGGGCTGATCGGCGCCGGCAACAACATGCTGGGCGCCCACGTGCCGAGATGGGTCGACCGTTCCGACGCCACTATCGTTGCCGTCACCGAGCCTTTCGCGCCGAACGTGGAACGCCTCAAGGAACGGTATGCCCAACTAGCCGACGTGCCCAGCTACGACGACCACGCGGCGATGCTGCGTCAGGAGCAGCTCGACGCGGTGATCATCAGCACGCCGCACACCTTGCACTGTGGGCAGATCGTCGATGCATTGGGCGCGGGCCTGCACGTGCTCTGCGAGAAGCCGTTGGTCTGCTCGGTGCAAGAGGCCAAGGCGGTGATCCAAGCTCGCGATGCCGCCGGGAAGATCGTACTCGTTTCCTATCAGCGCCACTACCAGCACGCCTTCCTGCTGATGAAAGCGGCCATCGACCGCGGACTGATCGGCGACCTCCAATACGTCGATCTGCAGCAGAACCAGAACTGGTATCACAACCAGCAGCGGGCCAACCGCTGGCGTATCCAGAAGGATCTCTCCGGCGGGGGGCAGCTCAACGACTCCGGCAGCCACATCGTGGACATCCTGCTGTACGTCACGGACCTGGAGCCGGAGCGGGTGTTTGCCGTGCAGCAGAGCTTCGATCTCGGGGTCGACGTCAACTCCGCCATTACCGTCAGCTTCAAGGGCGGAGCACACGGGTCCCTCTCGATCGTCGGCAACGCCCCTTTCAAGGGCGGGGCGGTGTTCGAGGACATCACGATCTATGGCTCGGAGGGCGCGGTGTATTACCGGCAGCTCGGCCAACCGGATGCGCGAGCCCCCTTCATCCAGGTGCGCCGCTTCGATCAGGATGAGCCGGTTGAAGTGCCCGATGTCCCGGCCGCGTCGACCCCGGACCACAACTTTCGCGCGGCCATCCAGGGTAAGGAGCCGGTCATGGCGCCTGCTGAGTGCGGATTGCGCGTGATGCAGCTCTCGGAGGCGGCCTGGAAATCGGCGGAATCAGGAATGCCGGTCGACGTGCAGGCGCTGTAGCGCGGTGTCGCGATACCTCTCCCTGGCGGGCGCCCGCGCTCCCGGCATCGCCACGGCCGCCAACCAGCTGCCGTCATCACCCACCTGGGTTACCGGCCCTGGGCGCCTTCGTAATATGGGGGATGTCTTGCCCACTGGAAAGGTACACTCCAACTGACCGCTACCGCACACAAGCTCCGCACTGTCTTGCTGCTCCTGCTCCTGGGCGGAGCCTTGCTGCCATCCGCGGCCGTCGCATCGGACACCGAATCGACCAGCCGCCTTAACGCCACCGCCGCTGGGGCAACGAACAGCTACGCCGGCTGGGTCATGGATGCCTATCCCGATCTGAGCGCCGCGGACCTGCTGCAAGCGTTTACGCGGATGCACGACGCCGGGGCCAACCTGGTCTGGCTGGGCCACAGCAATCCGGTCGACGTCGATCCGAACGCACACGAGGTTGGGCTCTCCTACGCGGTCTACGCCGCCGCGAGCAATCCGAGCGACCCACAGAATAGCGCGGCGCTCAGCATCATCGCGGCGCAGCGGCGGGCGCTCGACGCTGCGCGCGCGGTGGGTCTGAAGCTGGTCTTGCCGGTCGGCTACCGAACGCAGATGGGTCCGACCTGGAATGCGGCCCATAAGGACAGCTTGCGACGCGGCCCCGATGGCTCGATTCTCAACTTCGGTGGCGAAGACGCCTCCCCCTACGCCGGGGATTTTCGCAACGACACCGTGCAGTACTACCAATGGGTGGAGCAGCAGTTCGTCGCCCCCTATCGCGACGTGATCCTGATGGTCATGCTCTCCAATGAGCCGACCGGAGTCGACTATTCGTCGGCCAGCGACGCGGCTTTCTACGGCCGGTACGGCTACCACTTTGCCGACGTGGGGATCGATCCGAACCGTGTCACGCAACTTGGCGACTTCCAGTCGCACGTGATGGTGGAGTACACGGTATGGGCGGCGCGGCAATGGGCCGTCATCGATGCCGGCCTGACCGTGACGCTGGCGTTTGATGGGTCGCCGGGCCGCAACAACATGCAGGCGCCCGCGTTGGAGGACATTTTCCGCGAGGCCCCGGCCAACCTGCAGCCGGCCTGGGATACGAACTTCCGCAATGGCGCCCCCACCGACGCCCTGAACGATGCCGACATCGCCGCGCTGGACATCTTCCTGGGCACGCTGGGCCATTTCTCCGCCAAGTATGGACGTCCCTACTGGCTGTGGTCCAGTGGCAACAGCTGGGGCCTCAGCGGAGGCAGCGCCGACCCCAGCACCATCGCCGATGCCCTGGTCAACCTGCAGATGGTTGCCGACGTTTCCCGCCAGGCCGGGGGGGTGCTGCGCGGTGTGGCGATCTGGGCATACAATGTCCGCGGCCAGGGTCTCTACAACGACGCCTACCATCCGCCCTACAGCCAGGACGACCTCTTTTCTCGACTCACCGGCTCCCTGCCGGCCGTGCGCAAGATCCTCGATGGTCCGGCCGGCCCCGGTCCCGATGTCTACGTCGTGGCGCCCAACGCCATGCCCGATCGGCTGCTCGGCGCCGGTCGCGTGGTGGACATTTGGGCCTTCCGTGGCTACAATTTTGGCTCGCTGGTTTCGATCGCTCGCTCCGGCGTCACCATGGCCGTCGTCAACACGCTCGCCGGCGAAAACCTGGCCCGCACGCGTATGCTGATCGTGCTGGCGCGCGATCCCAACGATTTGAGCGAGGCCGACCTCGTGGCGATCCGCGGGTACCGCGCTCGAGGTGGGGTTCTGGTCGACGCCTCGACAGTCGACGGGGCGCGCAACTTCAATGCGCAGTGGGTATCCCCCGGCAACGCGCCCGAGCTATTCTTCGCCGATAGCTATCCGGAGAGCAAGCCAAGCCCGGTCGGCGCGCTGGGACTCCCCAATCTGGTGAACAGTTTCGTCGTTACTGGGCCTTCGGAGCTGATTGCCTACGGCGGCACGTCCGGCGACGATCCGGACAAAATGAAAGCGTGGGTCCACCTGCCTTTTCGTGTCGCCGTGACCCAATTCGACGCCGCCGGCGGTGGGGGAGTTGTGAGGGAGGTCGGGCCGGGGTTGGTCGCTATCCCCACGGTGCGCCATACGTTCGCCTTGCTGCCGTTGATCCAGGCGCTCTCGCCCCAAGTACACGATACGCACTACTTCACCGAAACCGGCTACCGCGTAGACGACAGCGCCATCTGGAATTACTTCCAACATCGTGGCGGCGTGCGCACCTTTGGCTATCCGACCAGCCGGACGATCACCTTCCTTGGCTTTCGGACCCAATTTTTCCAGCGCGAGATCGTGCAGCTCGCCGCCGACGGCAGCCCGCGCACCCTCAACCTCCTGGACACCGGCTTACTCCCCTACACGAGCTTCAATGACTCCTCCTTCCCGGCGCCGGATCCGGACTTGATCAGCACTGCGCCCACGCCAGACAGCGCAACCTACGGGCAGGACGCGATCCAATGGGCGCTGCAGCACGCTCCCAACACCTGGCACGGCCTGCCCGTCGGCTTCGGCCGCACGTTCTTGAGCGCGGTGTCGCTGTCCGACGCCTTCCCCGCGGGAGGCGGTGACAGTTCATTACTGCCGTTGCTGAACCTGGAAATCTGGGGCCTGCCCACGAGCGCGCCAGCCTATGACCCCAACAACCACAACTTCGTCTATATGCGCTTTCAGCGCGGCATCATGCACTACGACGCCATCTGCAACTGCACCCAGGGCATCCTGCTGGCCGACTATCTTAAGGCGCTCTTGCTGAACCAGGGCGTACCCGCCGACCTCGCCGGCGAAGCGGCCGGCTCGCCGTTTTTCGGTCAATACGACCCTATCGCGCTCGACTGGCTCAGCCACCCCCAGTTGCTGCCCGGCACGGACCTGAGCAATGCCTTTGAAAGGGGTTAGGGGCTGGGGGTC
>CALBSQ010000004.1 GCA_937967325.1 uncultured Chloroflexota bacterium | reverse complement strand
ATTTTATCGCCACCTTGCAGGTGCATTGAGGAGAGATTATGGAACTGACCGGCATGCTCAGGGGATTAGACCAGCTCGTCACCAAGTTAGCCGACATCAAAGTCAAGGCGAAGGAGGCCGAGGTCCTGGGCGTGACGCGGGCGGCGATCGCCCTGCGCGACAGCATCGTGCAGTACGTCGACGAGGGGCATCCCGACCACCCGGAGATCCAGACCGGCCGGCTGAAGGCCTCCATCCGCTACGTGGTCGATGCGGGCAGCCCCACGACCGCCGTGGTGGGTTCGGACGCCGAGTACGCGCCTTTCGTCGAGTTCGGCCACAGCCAGACCCCCGGACGCTTTGTCCCCGCCTTGGGCAAGCGGCTCGTCGCCGATCACGTCAAGCCCTACCCGTTCGTGCGCCCGGCCATCACCGACGTCTTCGACGGCGGGATCGCGCAGAAGCTGTTCGCGGGGGCGGTGAAGGAGACGCTCAAGTTGTAAACACGCCGGGGATAGTTGTCAACACAGTTGTAAACCTATGATCGCGTTCAAGCAATGGCTGGTGACCACGCTCACCAACGACACCCAGATGCAGACGTTGCTCAATGCGACGAGCTCGACCATGCCGATCTACCCGACCGATGTGGATATCCAGCCCGAGGTCTTCCCGGCCATCACCTACCAGGACGCCGGCGGCACGGTGCTGTCCACGCCCCGAGGGATGCACGTGGGGCTCTTGCAGCTGGACCTCTGGTCCACGACCAACGCCCTGGAGGTCGAAAATATCTACGAGCGCCTCTGCCAGCTCCTGGGCTTCAAGGACTCGACGACCCAGACCTTCTCCGGGACGCTGTGGTGGGTGCGGGAGAACTCCAGCCGGGACTTCCACACCCCCTCTCGTCGGCTCTTCCGAAAAAGCCTCGACCTGAAATACTGGGCGAACAACGCCGGCAATACCTAACGGTTGACAAGCTGTTCCTATACTGCCAACACAGCATGACTACCCCACCTATGAACAACGAAAGGACGGTGAACTAATCTGCCAATACTCGCTACCGGAACAGCGTTACCAAACGATATTTCCTTCAACTCGGGCACCCTGGACATCAACGGGTTCGAGCTGGCCGTCATTCAGGACGCGACCATCGAGCTGAAGTTCTCGACCAAGGACATCCGCGCGCTGGGCACCATCAAGATGGTCACCGCGCCCAAGCGCCACGGCTGGGCCCCCTCCTGCAAAGGCAAGCTCAAGTCGGTCAACCAGCAGCTCTTCACGCTCTTGATGGGCTCGTCCACCACGGACGGCTCGGGCCTGGACTACACCGTCGTGGACGGCCAGAACGTCCTCACCCGCGCGTCCATCAAGTGCTACATCAACGAGAACACGGCCCAAGCGGTCGAGTTCCAGTTCACCCAAGCGATCCTCTCCACCTCCTCCGTCGCCCTGAAGATGGAAGACGCCGCGGAAGTGGATTTCGAGATCGTCGCCCAAGACTGCCAAGTCGTGACCAACTTCACGACCTGAGGAGGTGAATGATGCATGAGTAACCAAGACCAGACGCTGGCGGCATTGACCGACCAGCGGCTTCCCGTCACGCTGGGCGGGAAGACCTACACCGCGCGCCAGGCGACGCTGTACGATTTCGGCCAGTTCCTGTCCTACCTGAAACGGCAGGGCGGGGCGCTGGACGACCCGTCGACGAACCTGCAGGGCCTGCTCTATCTCTTGACCGAGCTGATGAAGCCGGACTTTGTCGTCTCGCCGGACGAGCTCGCCAGGACCTTGCCCTTCACCGGCGCGACCGAGGTCACCGAGGCGCTCGCGACCCTGGGTTTTACCGTCCCCCAGGCCGTGGCGCTGAGTCAGCCACCGACTGGGGACGCCTCTTCGCAGTAATCGCGGAGAAGACCGGCTGGACGCCGGGCCAGATTGCCCACCTCAACCTCGCCACCGTGGAGCTGCTGCTCGACGCGTGGGCCAAGGAGTCCAAGGCGACGCCCGCTGCCAAACCCGTGCGCAAAGCCACGGTCACCGACGCCCTCTCCCTGGAGAAGCTCACCAGGAGCATCTCCTGACAGCCTCGGCTTGACGTCCCTCCCCTATGCTAGCCCTGTATGTCAAACGTCGTGGGCGAGCTTGAAGTGCTCATCACCTCCTCCACCTCCGGCCTCACCGCCGGGCTCAAGGCCGCCGAATCGTCCCTCAGCAAGTTCGTGGCGCAAGTCGAAGCCGGCCAGCTCTCCCTCAAGACCTTCTCCACCGGCTCCCTGGTCCTGGGGGCGGGGCTGCTCACCCTGGCGGGGGTCCTGGGCGGCACGGCCGTGAAAGCGGCCGCCGACTGGCAGCAGCAGCTCGTCGAGACCGGCAACAACGCCGGCATGACCGCCTCCCAGATCGATGAGATGGGACGGGCGGTGCTGGATCTCTCCGGGAAGACCGGGGCGTCCAAAGACCAGCTCCTCCAGGCCGCGATGTACATCCACGACATGGGCTACTCCGGCAAGGAGGCCTCGGATCTCCTCCAGGAAGCGGCCAAGGAAGGGCTCGCCACCGGCGCGGACATTTCCTCCGCCGCCTCCACCCTCGCCACGGTGATGCACGAGTTCAAGCTGCCGGTGCAGGACGCCGCCAGGACGATGGATATGCTGCACACCGCCGCCGCCTCCGCCCGCATGACCATCCAGGATATGGTCCAGGACTTCGGTCCGGTCGGCGCCCAGGCGGCGGCAATGAACGTCCCCCTGGACCAGGCCGCGGCCTCCTTCGCCGCCCTCACCAGAAACGGCTTCGACGCGTCGATGTCGGCGACCCAGGTGCGCGACATGCTGGTCCACATCATGGCCCCGACCAAATCGGCCAAGGCCGAGCTGGACGCCCTCTCCGGCGGGACGGCGACGGTGAGCGGCAACAGCCAGAAATACAGCGCGAAGCTCGACGACCTCACCGCCAAGCTGCGGATCGCGGGCGAGCGGGTCGACGAGCTGGGGAAGAAACACAAGGTTGCCGCCTCGACGATGGACGCGGCCAAGCAGCACGTGAAGGACCTGGCGGAGTCCTACCAGGCCCTCTCCGACAAGGCGGCCAAGGCCGGCGGCGGGGGCAGCGTCGGTCTCCCTGCGGTCAAAGGCGTGAATCTGGCCTTCGACTTCTCGGCGGCCGGGCTCAAAGCCAAGGGGCTGGTCGGCGTGCTGGAGGATTTGCGCAAGGTCACCGGCGGCAACGCCCAGGAGATGAACAAGCTGATCCCGAACCTGCGGGGCGGCTTGGGCGCGCTGGTGCTGACCGGGAACGCCCACCAGGACCTGGTCAACATCCTCAAGGCCGAGCACGGCAGCCTGGGGAGCACGGAGAGCGCCTACGCCATGTACGCGAACACCACCGCGGCGCAGACCGATCGCATGAAGCAGCAGTTCGGCAACCTCCAGATTGCCATCGGCACCGCGCTCCTGCCAACCGTCAATCAGGTCCTCAAGGCCGTGCTGCCCCTCGTGCAGCAGTTCGCCGTCTGGGCACAGCAACACCCCAAACTCATCGCCGCGATCCTGGGCGGCGTGGCGGCGTTCGGCGCCCTCCTGGTCGTCGTCGGCGCCATCACCACCGCCGTGTCGCTCCTGGGACCGATCCTTGGCGTGCTTGGCGGGGTCTTTGCCATTGTCGCCGGCGCGATCAGCCTGCCTGTCGTGATCATCGCCGCGCTGGGGCTCGCCATCGTGGGACTGGCGGTGCTGGTCGCGACCCACTTCAAGCAGATCAAGGCGTTCATCGGCAACGCGCTCAATGCGGCGGGGAAGGCCATCACCACCTTCGCCACGAACGCGGGGAAGTGGTTCTCCGACGCGTTTAAGGCCGTCGTGAATTTTTTCAAGAAGCTGCCGGACGACATCGCCTTTGCCATCGGGTTCATCGTCGGCTACTTGGTGACGTTCGCCACGGTGCAAGTCCCGAAGTTTGTGAGCGATGTCGTCACCTTTTTCCAGAAGCTGCCGGGCAACATCTGGAAGGCCATGCAGGAGTTGTGGCAGCGAGAAGTAACCGGCTGGACCAACATCTTCAACTGGGTCAAGGACGCCGTCCCGAAGTTCCTGGAAGGGATCGTCACTTTCTTCAGCCAGCTTCCCGGCAAGATCGGAAAATCAGTCGAGACGACCAAGGACAGTTTCTGGAACGCCATCCAGAAGATTGGCCCCTTCCTCCTCTCCAAAGCACAGGAGATTATCCAATGGGGCATCAACATCGGGGACGCCTTCGTCAAAGGCGTGGAGCAGGCGCTCGGCCACCTGGGCGATGTCTTCAGCAAGGGCCTCGCCGCCGGGACCAAGGCGGCGAAAGGGCACAGCCCGCCCTCGGAAGGCCCGCTCCAGCACATCGACCAGTGGGGCTTCAACGTGGGCTCGGCCTGGGTGGAGGGCTTCACCAAGGCGATCGGCAACCTCTCACTCCAGACGCCCCAGTTTGCTCTGGCCGGCACTGGCGGCAACTACAACCAGACGACCACCAAGAACACCAGCGTCACGATGAACAACAGCTTCAACGTGCAAGGGGAGGCCAACGCGATGAACGTCGCGTCGTTCATGGCCTTTCAACTCGAACATCGCGGAATAGTTTGAGGAACCAAGCTAATCGCAGCATTCGTCTATGATTGGGAGCAACTATCTCGGATCAGCCTATTTCGGCCAAGGGTACGCGGGGAATACTTCCTCGCCGATCCCCCCAGCACCAACGCCCGCGATGCGGATTATCACCTCCGTGGTGATCGCCGCGCCCAACGGGAACACGATCACCTTCGACGGCAAGCGCTACATCCTGGTCAACATCGATGGGCTGGCCTCCCCCCTGGTGCGCCTGCCCCGCTACAACCTGCCCGGCTCATCGGGAGCCTACATCTCCAACGCCCTGTACGGGGAGCGCGCCATCAAGATCAAGGGCGTCGTGAACGCGCCGGACGGCTCGCGGCTCACCTACCTGGCCAACCGGCTTGCCCTGATCAACGCCCTGGCCTACCAGACCAACAACGCCGGCCAGATCCTGCCCCAGACGATCACCATCAGCCTGGAGAACGGGACGGTCCTGACCACCAGCGGCTATATGGACACGCCCCTGGCGATGGGCTTTAGCGAGGACCAGATGGACTACGAGGAGTTCCAGCTCACCCTCGCCTGCCCGGACCCACTGCTGTATTCCCAGAACACGATCTCCGGCGTGGTCTCCCTGCCCATCGGCGGGGGCGCGGCCATCCCCACGGCCATCCCGATCTCGCTGGGGGCGAGCTCCGGCGGGCAGCTGGTCCTGGTCAACACCGGCGCGGCGACCGTCTTCCCGACGATCACGCTCT
>CALBSQ010000003.1 GCA_937967325.1 uncultured Chloroflexota bacterium | reverse complement strand
TTCCACGCCGGCACCGCGCAGCGGGACGGCGCTGTCGTCACCAACGGCGGCCGCGTGCTGTGCGTCGCCGGCGCCGGCCCCAGCCGGGAGCAAGCCAGGCAGACCGCCTACGCGGCGGCGCGGCAGATCCATTGGGAAGGTATGCAGTACCGGACGGATATCGGGCGGGAGGCGCAAGCGTGAGCGCGACAGCCGTGGCGGAGCCGAGCGTCGAGCGCATGCCGCTGGCAGGACCGGCGCTCAGCCGGCCCGACGATGTCGACGTGATCCTGATCGTCGACTTCGGAGGACAGTACACCCACCTCATCGGCCGGCGGGTGCGCGAGCTCAACGTCTACAGCGAGATCGTGCCGCACACCATCACGGTCGAGGCGGTGCGGGCGCGCGGCGCGCGGGGGATCATCCTCTCCGGCGGGCCGGCCAGCGTCTACGATCCGGGCGTGCCGCTGAGCGCGCCGGAGCTGTTGGAGGCCGGACTGCCGGTCCTGGGCATCTGCTACGGCTTGCAGCTCATGGCGCAGCAGCTCGGCGGCAAGGTCGCGCCCGGCCACCGCCGCGAGTACGGCCACGCCGTCGTCGAGCAGGTCGCGGCCAGCCCGCTGCTGCATACCTTGCCCGAAAAGTTCGACGCCTGGATGAGCCACGGCGACTCCGTCAGCGTGCCGCCGCCCGGCTTTCGGACGCTGGCCCGCACCGCCAACACCGACGCGGCGGCGATGGGCGACCCGGCGCGCCGGCTGTACGGCGTGCAGTTCCACCCGGAGGTCACGCACACGCCGCGCGGGCTGGACGTGCTGCGCAGCTTCGTCTTCGACATCTGCGGCTGCCGGCCCAACTGGCGGCTGGGGTCGTTCGTCCGCGACGCCGTGGCGGGCGTACGCGCGGCGGTGGGGACCGAGCGGGCGATCTGCGCCGTCTCCGGCGGCGTCGACTCCACCGTGGCGGCGACGCTGGTCCACCAGGCGCTGGGCGACCGCTTGACCTGCGTCTTCATCGACAATGGCCTGCTGCGCCAGAACGAGGCGGCGGAGATCGAGGCCAGCCTGCGCGCCTGTTTGGGGTCGGCGCTGGTCACCGTCGACGCGTCAGAGCGCTTCCTGGATCGACTGGCCGGGGTCGTGGACCCCGAGGAGAAGCGGCGGCGCATCGGCGAGGTCTTCATCCGCACCTTCGAGGCGGCCGCCAAGGGGCTGGGCTCGCCGCGCTGGCTGGTGCAGGGCACCCTCTACCCCGACGTGATCGAGAGCGCCACCGGCCACCAGACGGCGGGCAAGATCAAGACGCACCACAACGTCGGCGGCATCCCCAAGGACGTGCAGTTCCGCCTGCTGGAGCCGCTGCGCTACCTGTTCAAGGACGAGGTGCGCCGTCTGGGCAAGCGACTGGGCGTGCCGGCGAGTATCTTGCGCCGCCAGCCCTTTCCCGGCCCCGGCCTGGCGGTGCGCGTGATCGGCGAGGTCACCCCGGAGCGGCTGGCGACGCTGCGCGCCGCCGACGCCATCGTCCGCCAGGAGCTGGAGCGCAGCACGCTGGCGCGGCGGCTGGGGCAGTACTTCGCCGTGCTCACCCCCATGCACACCGTCGGCGTGATGGGCGACGGGAGGACCTACGGCAATCTGGTCGCCGTGCGCGCCGTGAGCACCGACGATTTCATGACGGCGCAGGCGCTGCCGCTGCCCGCCGCGACCCAGGTCCGGCTGGCGACCCGCCTGGTCAACGAAGTGCCGGGGATCAACCGTGTCGTCTACGACATCACCTCCAAGCCACCCGCCACTATCGAGTGGGAGTGAGGATGCCCTCGCCCTGCTCTGTCCCAGCCGGCCCGGCGACGTCACGGCGGCCTTCATCCAGCGACTGCTGCAGCGGGCCGGCGTCGTTGGCGACGGTGCGGTCCGCGGCCTGGAGCGCAGCGGCCCGCTGAGCGGCGGGCAATCGACCAACCTGCTTCAGCGCTACACGCTCCACTACGCTGCCGGCGGCCGGGAGCGGTCGGCCACGGTCGTGCTGAAGCTCGTCCACTGGCAGGAGTCGCCTGGGGCCGTGCCCTCGATTGCCGGCCGCGAGTTCCGCTTCTATGCCGAAGGCGTCTGGCGGCAGCTACCGCCGGAGGTGGCCGCGCCGCGGCCCTATCTCGCCATCGACCGGCCGCTGGAGCGGCAACGCTGGCTCTGGCTGGAAGATTGCGCGCCGGCGCTGCCGGAACGATGGACGTTAGACGGGTTCGCCAACGCGGCGCGCGACCTGGCCGCGCTGCACGCCTGGTTCGCCGGCAGCCGAGGCGTCCTGCTGCAGGCGTCCTGGCTGCAGCCGCGCCAGTGGCTGGCCGACGTGGACCGCCGGCCCTGGCTGCTGGCCGGGCTGGAGCAGCTCCGCCAGCACGCTCGCCTGCGCACCTATCTCACCGTGGCGCGCTGTGACCTGCTGCGGCGCGTGTTGCAGGCGACGGAGCAACTGGCCGCCCAGCTCGACCGGCTCCCGCGCACGCTTCTGCACAACGACGCCCACGGCGGCAACCTGGGCATCCGCCGGCTCGCCCAGCGCCGCCAGACCGTATTACTGGACTGGCCCAACGTCGCGCTGGCGCCCTTCGGAGCCGAGCTGTCGGCGCTGGTCAGCCGCAGCGTGATCTACGGCCGCTACCCGCCGGAGGAGCGGCCCCTGCTGGAGAAGGCGGTGCTGGACGCCTACTGCGACGAGATTGCCCGACGCCTGCCCGGCGTCGTCCCCGCCGAGCAGGTCTGGCAAGCCTACGACGCCGCGCTGCTGGTCCACCACGCCTACCGCCTGCTCGGCTCTGCCACCCGCCTGTTCACCGAGCTCCCCTGGTGGTCCAACCCGGCGATCCCGCCCGACGCATTCATCGCCATCCTCGATGCGGAACTCACCGCCTGGGAGGGGGCGATGCGGCGACGGGGGGC
>CALBSQ010000002.1 GCA_937967325.1 uncultured Chloroflexota bacterium | reverse complement strand
CGCTCCTGGCAACTCCCGCCGCGCCCCTGCCGCCCACAGGCCGTGAACGGGTACATCAAGGGTATTGGCCAGTGCTGGATTGTTGGTGATGCTCAGCGCCCTGGTGGCAAAGTTGTACATCAAATTGATGAGCATCTCGGCGTGTGGCAGTTGGATCACCGCTCCAAGTACGTCCATGGTTGGATCGTCGTAGCCGAAGGGATCAAGGAAGAAGAAAGACGGTCGCCTCAGGCGACGTATTTCTGAGAGGATCTCGTCGCTGACTCCGGAGAATGTCGATTGGTGAGGCTGGCAGGAAATCCTAGGATCGGCCTTGGCGGGGTGCTTCGCCAACTCTGACTGCAGGTTGGCGAAGTTTGTGGAGTCGGATTCTATGAAGTGGCAGATAACTTGGGTCAACTTGGCAGACGGCCTCGACAGTTCGTCGCGGATCAGATCCAACACGAGTAATGGCGAGCCCGATTGTCCTGTGGAATACCGCCCCCTGCCTGCGAATGCGTCCACGTATACAAGTGAGCCACCATCGGATCCCAAGATCGTCAGCCACGGCCTGAGGTACTGCATAAGTATCTTGTGCTTTATCCGGGTGTGGAGCGTGTACTCCCACTTTTCAAGATCTCTATCAGCAAGCTTGGGCACGTTGGTCACCTTCCCCGCGTGTGCCTGTCCGAATAGGGGTCGGCTCTGTATAGCGGTAGCGCTTTGAGTGTGGCGCGGCGCTGGAGTTCGCCGACCCTGCCGGTCACGATCCGTCCGCTTCCGAATCCGCGTCCCGCCCCATACGGTACTTGATGTCGTAATTGATGATGAAATCCAGCTCCTCATCCGTAATGCCGTAGTGCTGGGCCAGAACACGGTCAACATGGTCGATGAAGCTCTTTGAGAGCGAGGCCTTCATCTCGTCGTACTCGATGATGTGACCCTGCTTGATCGATATGGCCTTGCGTCTGGAATTCCGGACGAGATCGGCCATGAGGTGGTCGGACGCGTCTAACCAATCCTCGTCGCCCCAACTACCGGGTAACGGGAATCCGCGAATGAGCGCATCATTGATGTGTTCGCAGTCCGAGAACACGCTGTAGTACCAGTAAAACAGTGACGAGTTCATTAGGCACGTTGCAAGGGCCGAGGACGCCCGACCCTCAAAGCATATGGTTCGACCGTGCGGCGGATCGATATTCTCCCCATTCCGGCGAAAGTACGGCACGCCAAGACAGGCCTTGACCCAGTACCTGCATGCCTCCTGGTAGTAGACGAGCCGCTGGCTTCTGCTCTGAGTCAGTCTCTCAAGCATGACCGGCTGCTTTGTCAGGAGCTTCTCGTAAATGCGCCTTTCCAGTTCCGACGCGACGCACGTTGTGCCGTATGAATGGCAAGCGGAAAATTGCGTCAGGCCGCTCCTCGGTATAAAACCTCGCCACCCACGACGTTGCAAAGTGGTCGCCACCACCGGGGGCAGAGATCACGATGGCAACCGGCATCTCGACGCCGTCAAAAATCGACTCCGGTCGCCTAGGAAACGGAGCCGCGTACGTGTCGCCTCGCCCCAGGAGGAGATTCTGCAGTGACGGAAGACGCTCGGAGGAAAGGACCGTTAACTGCACGATCAGTCCGACCGGCGCCCTCTTGTTCGCAATGCTGAGCGACCGTTCGAACACGAAGGCATACAGGTTCTTCGTGTCGATTGTGGTGTACTCGGATCGAAGCAACTCGTAGGAGCACTTGTCTTTTGAATAGACGACGTACGGCGGATTGCCAATCACCACATTAAACCCGCCGCCAGATATCACGCCGTAAAACTCCACCAGCCAGTGCAGCGGCTGGTGGCTGTCGCGCCACTGGGTGAAGCGCTGCTCGTAGGCAGCGTCACTCCGAAACGCCTCGCGGGCGATGCCGTACTCGGTGGCCAGGTAGCGGTCCAGCTCGCCGCCGGGGGCGTCCAGGCGGCGGCGCGAAGGTCCTCTTTGGCGCCGGTGAGCAGGCCCGCGCCAAGGCTGAGGTCCGTTTGCAGCTTGCGGAAGTCCAGGAATTGGTGATGGGCCTCGGCGAGTCGCGCCTCGATACGCGCCATTGCGCCGTCGAAGTCGAGCCGGCTGCCCACGGCGCGACGCACGTCGTCGGCGGTGGCGAAGCCGACGAGGGTGTTGCCGACGAGGGTGTTGCCGGCGCGGATGTTGAAGTCGATGTCCGGCAGCGGCTCGATCTTGTCGGCGTCGTCCACCTGCGCCGCCAGCTTGAGGAAGAGGCGCAGCTTGCAGATCTCCACGGCCTCTTCCATGATGTCCACGCCGTAGAGGTTGTTCAGGATGATTGCCTTGAGGATGAAGTAAGTCCGGTTGGGGTGCTGCTGCATGGTCTGTAGCGTGGCGCGGAAGTCCAGGTAGCGCTGGGCGCCACGGGGAGAACGGTCGGCATCCTCGACGAAGCCCTGCATCCGCTCCAGGCAGGCTTCGTAGAGCGGCTCCAGGATGTTCAGCGCGGCGAACAGGAAAGCGCCAGAGCCGCAGGTGGGGTCCAGCACGCTCACCTTCTCGATGGCGCGATAGATGGCGAGCAGCAAATCCGATCCCTCGCAGTATTGGATGGCATCCTGGGCGAACTGGGTGATGTCCAGGTTATAGGTGATCAGGTCATCGATGCGGTGGACTTCGCCGGCGGCCAGCTTGGCGCGCAGCTCCAGGCAGCGTGTCCGCCGCGCCACGTGCTCCCGCCAGGTCTCCGTTGGGAGGGCGATTTCCGGGTCGGCGAGACGGTTCCAGCCGCCGCGCTGGCTCACGTCGGGTATGCCGGCTGCGATGTCCGACGGCAGCGGCGTGTCGACGCCTTTCCGGACAGCGTCATAGATATACCGGTCGGGGTTCTCCTGGAGCAGCCGCCAGAGGGCGCTGCCCGGCTCGAAGGCGACGGCGCAGTCCCGCTCGGCGGCGCTAAAGAGGTGGGGAATGATGGTGTTCTTGGCGATGTAGCCGGTGATGTCCTCCTTGGTGTAGTGGGCCCCTTCCGCGTCGCAGTGTGCGTCGATGATGCCGAACCATGCTAGCATCGAAAGGAGCATGGAGGCACAGATGGGCGACAGTGTTGGCTCCGCCGGCTCCCAGCCGCGACCACCGACTCCTTCATTGCTGAATCTCACCATCGAGGAGCTTGGGCCCCTGCTTACGCACGTAGGCTATGGCAATCCTTCCGGCAAGCTGTGGTTCTTGGGTATGGAGGAGCGAATGCAGGGCGAAGCCCAGGAACACCTCCGCTGGCGCCTGCAATGCCTCCATCATCCGACTGACACGATCACCCATATGTTGCAGGCCCTACTGTTGCAGGTTCTACCGTCTTCGGCGCTAAGCCACCCTACCCCCACGTGGCGCACCATGGCCAAGCTCACCAGGCTCCTCGTTGATCATGCCGACGACTGGGCGGACGGCGGCAAAGCAAAGGACTACGTCGCCCGGTATTTGGGGAGCGAGACCGGATCGACGTTTCTACTGGAATTGCTACCGCTTCCTGCAGCCAGCCTGTCCGACTTTCCTTTCACATATCTCTGGCGAACGAAACGCGAATATATGGACGAGTGCTTACCTTACCGTACACGGCTACTGCGTGATTTCGCTGCTCAGCATCGTCCAGCAACCATCTTCTGTTACGGGAAAGGGTTTTGGCAGCATTACCGCGACACATTCCCGACCATGGATGTCCGGACGTATACATTCCCGGGGAGGAAAACACGTGTCACCGTGGAAGTGGGGCGCTGGGAAGGCAGCACGGTCGTGCTCACGCCATTTTTCGCGCCGTTCCTGCTCCCCATTCGCGTCATGGCTCCGTTTCCACGTTTGCTCAATGAGCGACTGCGTTCCACTTGAGGTCCGCGCGACGCAGCAGGTAGAGCTTGGCGTGCAGTTGGTGGCGCAGGTAGAGCTTGACGACCACCTTGCCGGCGTGGAGCTGCGCGCTCAGCCGGCGCAGACCGGCTTCGTCGTCGTTCGTTGGTGCGCCAAGCACAAGCTGCTGACGAAACTCTTCGGCCATGCGGCGCTTCAGTCGCACCGCTTCCGCCTGATCGATGTCCGCGTCATCGCGGATGAGGCTCAGCGCGCCGCGCAACTCGTCCTGGGGCAGTTGTTGCATTCCGACGAGGAGGCGGCAGCAACTGCCTTCCCCGCCCGGCCAGGCGTCGACGAGCACGTCGATGCACTTCCAGCCGCGCAGGTTGAAATAGCCGACGCAGAAGTCCGCGCGATAGGAGAGCCGCAGCGTCTGCTCCAGCGCCGGAAGCAGCGACAGGGCGATGTTGTCGAAGATGCGCGGCATGCCACAGCTTTCTAGAGCGCCCGGCGGTGCGGACTAGCGGAGCACGTGCCTGACCTCAGTCACCATATACTAGCATCCGGTATTGAGGGGTGCCTGGGGCTCAAGCCCCAGGCTAATAGGACAAAGCCGGCTCAAGCCGGCTGGGCTATCGGCGGCGTGCCGAGGGACATCCCCCGCGTGGGGGCGGCAGCTACCGATATCCCTGCCCTTGGCGACGCAGATGTGAGCGACCTCACAGGACTGGCCGCTTGGACACGACGACAAGCGTGCCCAGCCGGCTTTGTGATCGTAGCCCGCTCCTTTAGACGCGTGATGCGCATTATCGGGCTGTAACAGCACCGTTGCCAGGGGGGAGCCGTTTGAGGCGCGCACGCCGGAGCGCCCGCGGCCGCGTTGACGCCTCTGGGAATCCTAATGCGCATCACGCGTCCTTAGGGGCAGGCTCGCCCGGCATTCGCCGTGGGCCTGGTGGCCGTCTGGCCCGGCCGTTGCAAAACCCTGTGATCCGCCCGGGGCGATTATGTCGTGCGAGCTTCTTCTCGCATGGGTATACTCCGCTCGCAACGGAGAGATGGCCTTGTCTGACTGTTGCGCTCTCGGTTCAGGAGGACTGGCGTGATTGGGCGGGCGGTCGCGTGGGTCGCCGCGGGCCTAGGCGGCTGGTTCGGCTACCAGTTGCTGCTGCAAAATGGCCGGCTGCTGGTGCGCGTCGAGAAGCTGGAGGAGGAGCTGGCCAAGCTCACCGGCGACGCTGTTGACGCCGGCAAGGGACTCCCCGCCGGCTCGGTGGTCTTCGACTTCGAGCTGCCGCGGCTGGGCGGGGGGACCGTCACCCTGTCCCAGTGGCAAGGCAGCACAGTCCTGCTGATCTTTTTCGACCCCAATTGCACCTTCTGCCGGCGGATGCTTCCAGACGTGGCCCGGCTGGAGCAGGAGCCGGCGGATGGCCGGCCCGTTCCGCTCCTGATTTCCACCGGCTCGGCGGAAGAGAACCACCAACTGATGGTCCAGCACGGCCTGCGCTGCGCGGTCCTGCTGCAGGATGACTTCGAGGTGGCCCGGTTGTATCAGGTCGACGCCACGCCGATGGGCTACCTCATCGACGGGCGCGGGCGCACCGCCAGCGGCCTGGCGACGGGGGCGCGGGCTATCCTGGCGCTGGCCGGTCCCTCGCCTGCTGCCGGTACGGCCGACAACGGGCAGGCAGCGCTGCCGCCGGCGAGCGGCAATCAGGTCCAGCGGCTCGACGGCGCGCTGGCGGCGAGCCGGATCAACCGCACTGGCCTCAAGGCCGGGACGCCGGCAGCAAAGTTCCGCCTGCCCCGGGTCAACGGCGGGGAGCTGGCGCTCGACGATTTCCTCGGGCGTCGCCTGCTGCTGGTCTTCTCCGATCCCTTGTGCGGTCCCTGCCAGGACCTGGCGCCGAAGCTGGAAGAGCTCCACCGGCGCTCGACAGAACTGAAGGTCGTGATGATCAGCCGGCGCGAACCGGATGTCAATACGGCAGCAATTGCCGAGCACGGACTGACGTTCCCAGTGGTCTTGCAGCGCCACTGGGAGGTTTCGCGAGACTACGCTACTTTCGCCACGCCGGTCGGCTACCTGATCAATGAGCGAGGCGTGATCGCCGCGGATGTCGCCATGGGGACCGAAGCAATCCTCGCGCTGGCCTCTGCCCCTGTTGCCGGATAGGAAAAAGGGGCTATACCCGCAGCAAGAGCAACCCGGCGGCTGGACAATGAGGGGAGATTGCCATTTACCGTCGGTGAACCCATGCTATCCTCGCGTGTCATTTACGTGAGACGGAAGGAAGATGCCCCATGGTCAAGCACTTTGACGAGTTGGCGAAGGCGCTCGCGTCTGGTATTCCCCGTCGTGTGGCGCTGCGCCGCTTCGCCGGCGGGCTGGTGGGCGCGGCCCTGGCGGCCGCTATCCCCGGACGGGCGGCCCTGGCCGCGCCGAGCGGCAAGGCCGGCTGCGCCGACTACTGTCTGAAAAAGGTCGGGCCGGGCGCCCAGCTCGGGACGTGCATCAACGAATGCGTCAACGAGTGTACCCACCTGTGCGAGGAGATCTTCGCCGAGGACGGTGTCGAGCGGGCTCGATGCATCGAGCGCTCGTTGCAGTGTCCTCCGGGGTTCTGCGCCGTTATTGAGGTGAATATCAACGTCACCAAAGGGCCCGGTCCGAAGAACGTGGTGTGCCACCCGGTGTGACTTCGCGGCCCGGTTCCGGTCACGGCGATCCTGTGCGAGCTAAGCATGCCAACGGCGAGACGGCGTGGAGCACGTCGTTTTGACCACGATGGCCGCTCCTTGTCGCCGGGCCATGGTCGGAAAGTAGCGCCAATGGCCGGCGATCTGCTTCAACGGGACATGCCGCTGGTATCGGTCGTGCTCACCACGCGCGATCGGCCGCGCCTGTTCCCGATCGCGCTGGCCTGCTACCAGCACCAGACCTACCCCAGGCGCGAATTGATCGTCGTCGACGACGGCGCCGACTCCCCCGTCGACGAGTGCGTCGTGACTGCCGTTGGCGGGCGCCTGATCCGCGTCGAGCCGGGGACGCCGCTCGGAACCAAGCTCAACTGGGGTGCAGCGGCGGCGCGGGGCGTGCTCTGCCAGAAGATGGACGACGACGACTGGTATGCCCCATGCTTCCTGGAGACGATGGTCTCGGCGCTGCTGGCGAGCTGGCGGCGCGTATGCGTGCCCACCCTCACCTTCTTGATGCCATTCCTGTTCTTCGATCTGGCGCGGTGGGAGGTGCGGCGATCGGCCGCGGCCAACGCCCCCGGGGCGACACTGCTGTTCGCCCGAGACGACTGGCAGGAGCGCGGCTTCCGGGCGGTGCGGAGGGATGAGGATGTCTGGTTCGTGCAGGACCAGACCAGGGCCGGGGTGAAGCTCCTGCCGGTGCGGGCGCCAGAGTTATTCCTGGCGGTGCGGCATCGAGGCAGCACCCGGGATCGAGGCCACACCTGGACACATCAGGGCAACGGCCAGATACTCGAGGAGTACATGGCCGAGCGCCCGCTCCACGAGGGCGGCCCGGAGGAGCTGCTGCCCGACTGGGCGCTCGAGCCCTACCGCGAGCTGCGGCGCGATCTGGCGGCTACACTCGTGCCCGGCGGTGCGCCGGGCGCAGCCCGTGATGACACCTCCGGGGCCTTGCCGGCCGGGGCTCCCGAGATCGCCTTCCGCACCCTGAAGCTCAAGAATGGCATCACGTTCCAGATCGCCTTCGATACGCGGGCGACGGATCCGATCAGCCAGTCCATCGCGGCCTTGGACCCCTGGTTTCTCGACGACTACGCCGTGCTGCTCGATGGCATGAAACCCGGCGATACTGTGCTCGACCTTGGCGGGCACGTCGGCACGTTCGCGCTCGCCGCCGCCGCGCTCGGCTGCCGGGTGCTGTGCGTCGAGGCCGCGCCCGCCAACGTGGCGCTGCTGCGCGCCAGTGTGGCTCGCAACGGCTTTGATCGGTTGCACGTCATCAGCGCCGCGGTAGCCGACCGTGACGCGGTACTCGAGTTCCTGCCAAACGGTCCATGGGGCACGGTGTCGAATCCGGTAGTCGCGCGCTCCCCGGCGCTCATCACTGCGAGCCACGTTGTCGCCATCGGCGTCACCGCTCGGACCGTCGACGGGCTCCTCGGCGAGCTAGGCCGGGATCACGTCGACGTCGTCAAGATGGACGTGGAAGGTTCGGAGATCGCAGCCATTGCCGGCATGACCCGGCTGTTTGCCCGGCCCGATGCGCCACTGGTATTCTACGAGTCGAACGGGCATACCCTGCGTTTCTTCGGCCAGACGCCAGCCCAGCTCACGGCCGCGCTCGAACGCTTCGGGTACGACAGTTATCTCGTCCAACCGGGGCGGCTGATACCGCGGAGCTCGAGGGACCTCCACATCGAAGGCGTCGTAAACTGCCTGGCAGCGAAAGGGGCGCGACCCCGAATCGAGGGGTGGCCGGTCACCCCACCCCGATCGAACGAGGAGGTGGCCCAGAGTATCTTGGGGGAGTGCCTTCACCCGAACCGGCAACACCGGGCCTACATCGCGCGGGCGCTTGCCACGGCCGAACGGCGGCTGCTTTCGGCGCCGGAGGTTCGCTACGGGCTTCGAATGCTGCGGCGGGATGCCGATGAAGACGTGCGGGCGGCCGCGGCCTGGTCCGATCCGGCACTGCTGGTCGAACCCCGCGCCGGCCAGCCTGCGTCGCAGGTCCCCGGCCGTGGCCGGACTTCGCGCTAGAGGGCCTCGATGAGGTGGGCGCGGAGCCTGGCCTGTCTGTTGCCGTGGGGGCTGGTGGCCGGCCAAGGCTGGCTGATCAGCTCCCTGGTCAAACGGTACGGACAGGCGCTGCTGGAGCGCGATCGCTTGCAGGGCCGGCTGGCTGTCGTGATGCGGGCGACCGGCGACACGGCCGACGAGGTAGCCTATCGGCCCGCCAGGGCCGAGGCTCGCCGCCTGGCTGTGACCACGCAGCAAGTCGGCTACCAGCAGTTGCAGGACGAGGCGATCCGAACGGCGCCGCCGTATCCCGCCCGACAGTTTGGCGGCGCCGGCATCGTGATCGTCGCCGGGGGGCCACGCTACTACACCAACGCCTGGGTGGGCCTGACCATGCTGCGGCGGGTCCTCGGCTGCCGCCTGCCCATCCAGCTGTGGTATCTGGGGCCCACCGAGATGTCGCCGCGGATGATCGAGCTGTTGCGCCCCTTCGACGTCGAGTGTGTCGACGCGCTCCAGGTCCATCGCCGCCATCCCATGCGCGCGCTGGGCGGCTGGGAATGCAAGCCGTACGCGATCCTGCACAGTCCGTTCAAGGAAGTTATCTTCTTGGATGCCGACAACGTCCCGCTGATCGACCCGGCGGCCCTGCTGACCCGTGCCGAGTACCGGGCGACCGGCGCCATCTTCTGGCCGGATTTCACGACCCTTGGTCGCCACCACCCCATCTGGGAGATCTGCCGGGCGCCCTATCGCGACGAGCCGGAATTCGAGAGCGGGCAGATCGTGGTCGACAAGGAGCGCTGCTGGGCGGCGCTGCACCTCGCGCTGCACCTGAACGAGCAATCAGAATTCTACTACAAGTACGTGTACGGCGACAAGGAGACCTTCCACATGGCCTGGCGGATGCTGGACCAGCCGTACAGCATGCCCTCGACCCGCCCGGCCTGGGGCTTTGGCTCGACCAGCCGCGGTAATCCGGGCTACGCCGAGATCAGCCTGCAGCACGACTTCGACGGCCGGGCTATCTTCCAGCATCGGACGGGGGCGAAATGGACCGCCTGGGGGGAGAATTTTCGATTGCCCGGTTTCGAGCACCACGACGTCTGCCTGGAGGCGTTGCGCGAGCTGCGCCGGCAATGGGACGGGACGGTGGAGGTGTCGCCGCGGGCGGTGAGTTCTACTGCCCTGGAAGCTGACCTTATCCGGTCGCGCTACTTTCTCTATCGCCGTGTGGGATCCGATGAGCGTGCGCTGGAACTCCTGCCGGGTGGCCGAATTGGCGACGGTAGAGGCCCGTGGGAGCGGGCGTGGCGCCTGGAGGAACAGCCTGGCGGTCCGGCCCTGGTTATCCAGGGCTACGATTCCGTGACGTGCAGGCTCGCCCGCTCCCCGGATGGCCACTGGAGTGGGAGCTGGCTGCACTCCGAGCGGTTGCCGGTCGAGCTCATCCCGCTGGGCGGAGGCGCTCCCGCCTGTGAGGCGTAAATGGGTGGCGGTGACGCCGCCTCGACGGACTCGCTCCGAAGGTGTTCACTTAGGCAATGCAAGATCGAAGGCCGGTATTCCTCCACTCCCTGTTCCGTTCCGGTAGCACCTATCTCTTCTCCGTCTTTCGCCGCTCTCCTGCCGGCTACTACTGCTATGAGGAGCCGCTTAGCGAGCTCTTCCTTACCATGGATCCCAGGCTCTTCGAGAGCATGCCCTTCACGCGGGAGCTCAACAGGTTGCAGCGGCATCCGGATCTGGATCGGCCGTACAAGGTTGAATACGGACCAATCAGAGAGCAGGTGGCACGGTGCTTCCGCAAGTCCTTTCCGTATGACCTATTCTTCCTGGGGGAACAGGATGACGAACCCGATCTCCGGCGGTACATCGCGCTACTGCTGGCCGCCGCTACCGGTCGTCCCTTCCTCGAATTCTGCCGATCATCCTTTCGGACCGCCTGGCTCCATGCGAATTTTGACGCGGTCAATCTCCATCTGTGGCGGAATCCGCGCGACCAATGGATGTCGTATAGCATCAGCTCCTATTTCCCCGTAACCACCCTCCTGTTGCTGGGATCGCCACGACGACCAACGGTGATCGAGGATGTTGCCGATGGAGTCGGCATCGAACCCTACCACGCCCCGGACATCAGAGATGAAATAAAGCATTACGGCTCGATAGCAGGACGGCTCCGCCCAGAGATGGCGTACTTTGCCTTCTACGCCGTCTGGGCGCTGGCCTATCTGCAGAATATCCGTCGCACCGATGCCGCCATCGACATCGACCAGCTGAGCGCATCGCCCGACTACCGCCGGAGCATAGGCGAACGACTAGCTGACCTCGGCATCACGGGGCTCGATTTCGACGACTGCCGTGTCCAGAGGAGAGCGTTCGCTCCCAGGGACCTGCAGTTCTTCCGCGGCATTGAGGCGGCGACGAGGACGTTCTTGGAAGTGTGTGGCATCTCCGAGCATGAGCTAGCCATGCTCCCAGACCCGGATCGGCCGATGCCGAGTCGCGTGGCCGGTAGCGACCATGCCGATTAGCCAGGAGGCGAGCCGCGTCCGGGGAGCGGCGGATCAACGGAAGGGCGCAGAGCGTTGGGGAGTCACCTGATCCGGGCGCTGCGCGCCGCCGTGGAAGCGCTGGGCGGCCGTGCCGCCCGTGACCAGCCCTCGCGCTCAGAGCGCCTGATCCTGTTCTTCAACACGATGTGGGGGCAGCCGCTCGAACCCGGGCCTGAGCCGCTCCCCGAGGGCTTCCGGATTACGACCGACGTCCGCCGCTTCGCGGCAGCGGCGGTGGTCGTGTTTCACGTCCCCTCGCTCCATGCGCAGCCCAGCCAGCCGAAGCCGCCGGGCCAGCTCTGGGTGGCCTGGTCGAAGGAGTGCGACGTCAACTATCCGCAATTGCGGGATCCCGCGTATATGGGTCAGTTCGACCTGGCCATGACCTACCGCTTGGATGCCGACGTGGCAATCACCTACACGTCCTACTACGGGGCCGTCGCCGACTTCGTGCGCGCGCTGCGGCAGCCGCCGCGGCCGAAGACGCCGGACAAGCTGGCTGCGCTCTTCATCTCCAGTCCCTTCAACCGAAGCGGCCGGCTAGATTACGCCGTCGAGCTCATGCGCCACATGGACGTTCACTCCTATGGCAAGGTGCTGCAGAACAGGCAGCTCGTGCCGGATCAGGGGCGTCCGACAAAGCTGGCCGTCATCGCCGGCTACAAGTTCACCCTGGCCTTCGAGAACGCGGTCGGTGAGGACTACGTCACCGAGAAGTTCTTCGATCCGCTGGTCGCCGGCTCCGTGCCGGTCTACCTTGGCGCTCCCAACGTGGAGACCTTCGCTCCCGGCGATCGCTGCTTCATCAACACCGCGGACTTTCGCAGTCCGAAGGAACTGGCCGAGTACCTGCTCGATCTGCAGCGCGATGGCCCGGCC
Source organism: uncultured Chloroflexota bacterium (assembly GCA_937967325.1). Taxonomy (GTDB): domain Bacteria; phylum Chloroflexota; class UBA4733; order UBA4733; family UBA4733; genus UBA4733. The sequence continues at coordinate 24,623 of CALBSQ010000002.1, read as the reverse complement.
TACGAGGCGTACTTCGCTTGGAAGGAGCGGCCGTTCCGTCCCAGCTTTTTGTCGCTGTTGGCGGGACAGGAAACGCCTCGTGACGTCCGTCTGTGCTATGCCATTCAGGCACGGCGAGGCGAAGGCGGTGAGCGCGGTCCCGTCCGCTAACGATGACAGTGCAAAGCTCAACGCGGCCTCGGGCGACACGATGTAGCATTCACGCAGAGGTCCGAGGCGACAATAGCCGCCCGCTCACCGGGAGTCGGCTGGACCGCGCCACTCGTTAGCCCAGGGCATCAGGGCCGTGGCGCACCATCTGCTGGAGCTGTTGGTACTGGGGGGACGTGCGCCGACGGAGGATGCCCTCGCGCTGCCAGCAGAACTGCTCGGTGATGTATCGGGCCGGTTGGACATCCTCCTCCGGGTAGAGGCGCCGGAGCGCAGCGGTGAGGGCCGCCTCGGACCAGATGAGATCGTCATAGTCCAACGTGACCGCCGGGATAGCGTCGAGCGCTCGCTCGGCCCGCGCCAACCCCTGGACGACGGCGCTGATGAAGCGGCCGGTCATAGATCTCGCCTCCTTTCTGATCAGCGGTGTGATCAGCCGTTCGCCGGGTCCGGGCGCCGTTGGCGCTGCCGGCAAGTCGTCGTGTGCGCCCGGAGCAGCGACACGCGGGTAATACCAGCCGCGGGCGAGCACGGAGTAGGCGACCTCGGCCAGGTCGCGCCGGATCCTGAGCACGCGAAACCGCTCCAGACCGGACCAAGCGGCTACCGCAAACGGTTGTACGACATCTTTGTAGGCGAAGTCCTGGGCGACCGTGACCTGACTGAGATAATCGGTCAGCTTCTGGAACAGTGCGGGATCCCCGTCTGGGGTCGTGAACTTGGCGCCCTCCTCGAAGCGCGGTCCGCCATAGGCCGCCATGCGGTCGACGTTGAGGATCTCGCCGTCCATGGTCCAGGATGGCGAGCGCAGGTCAAGCGTGGTGCAAGCGGCCTCGTACACGAGGGTGGAGAGGGAGCGGGGCAAGGCGACGACGAAGAGCGACCTCATCGGGCTACGCGCTGGTCCAAGTTGCCGGACCATGGCTCTCGCCGAGACTCCCGACCGGCTGCCTCCTGCCCGCCGCGGGTTGCCAGGGCGAGGATGCTTGCTTCGTCTACGATGGCGTGGGAGAGTAGGATGCCCTGCTCATCGATCAAGTAGGCGACCGGCGTCGCGAACGTCCCGTAGGCGCGGGAGACCTCCCAATAGCGCTGCAGCGCAACAGGGAAGGTCAGCCCGTGCTTGGCGATCTGCGCCCGATTCGCCGAAAGGTCGCCGCGGCTCACCATGAGGATCTCGAGGTGCGGCGAGGTGCGGTGGGCGCGCTCCAGCGCCGGCGCGACCCGGTCGCAGGGGCCGCAGCGGGGATCGGAGAAGACCAGGAGGACCCGTCGCCCGCGATAGCTGACGAGGGAGAGCCGCTCCCCGCTCACGCTCGGTAGCGTGAAGGGAGGAGCGGGCATGCCGGTCGTGAGCCCGTGCCGCTCGACAGGGCTGGACTCGATCGGGCGCCCCCGGCCCGCGTCCGACGTTGCCCTGGCCGCTGAGCGTCCCTCGTTCGCCGTGCTGGCGACGGGGGCGGCGTGCCCGGCCTCTCTTCGGCCTGCCAGCGCCAGCACCTCCCGCGCGCCTACCGCCAGATGGCTGGCGATGCGGCCGGACTCGTCGATGCGGTACGCTGCCGGTGTCCCGGGGACCCGGAAGAGCTCGGCCACCTCGCCGTCGTCCTGAACCAGCACGGCGCAGCCCAGCCCGTGCTGCGTGACCAGCCGCCGGGTCTCCTGGCCGTCTCGGCTGCTCAGGAGTGTCGGGACGGGCGAGGAGCCGTCCGCCTGCGCGTTGAGGCGGGCCAGGTCGGGCAGCAGTTGCCTGCAGAAGTCGCAGGTTGGCTCGAAGAAGATCAGCGTTCGGCGGCGCCCGCGCCAATCGGTCGAGGCGTGCTGCCTCCCCGTCAGATCCGGCAGCGCGAAGTCTGGCGCCGCCGAACCGATGGCGAGCCCGGCGCGCGGGGCGTCGCCCGGCGGAGCCAGGTCGCGCGCCTGCCCCAGTTGCCGCTCGAGCGCTTCCAGGCGCAAGAGGAGCCGGCCGCGGTCGACGAGCAGGCGATGCCCGATCCAGGCGCCGAACAGCGCCACCGCACCGCCAACGGTCGCCAGGCCAGCCGTCGCCCGCATCGAGAAGCCCCTCAAATCGCGGCGAGGACGCCGGGCCGCGGGGCGGTCGGCATGCTTGTTTTGGTGCACCTCGTCATTGTACGATCGCTTTGCGCTTGTGGGACCATCCTTGCCAGCGGTGTTCTTGTGGCCACCTACCGGCCCACCGGCGAATGCCTGGAAGCGCTGCCTCCGCCGGCCAGCCCGACGCTGAACCGGCGGGCTAACAACACCAACCCTGCTAAAGCAGGCTCACCAGGACCGCCGGTTCCGCCGATAGCCCGAGCCGCCTTCAGGCGGGTTCAAACTGTTAGCCTGCTGGTTCAGCAGCAGGCGCCCGGCGCAGGCAACGCCCCCTGGCGGTAACGAAGTTTGCACCAATGCATCAAAAGCCCCAACGGCATGCACGATGCACCGTATACAATGCCTATCGCCGGCCATGGAGTGCCGGTTGGGCGGCACGAAGAGAGATGGGGTACCTTTGGAGGTCCGTTTTGAAACAACGAGGTAAGTCAGAGCGAGTGCCGCCAGTTGGCGGCCTGACACGGCGACGCCTGCTGTTGGCAACGGTTGCCGCCGGCTCGGTCGTCGCGATGACCGCCTGCGCCAGTGGCGCCCTCTCAGGGGTCGGCGGCTCCGGGCCGCAGCCGGCCAAGGGGCCAGTGACGGCAACGGCTATGCTGACGGTGGCGGGTGACAAGTTGAAGTCGTTTCCCGGTCAGATTGGGGAGCCCTTCCAGAAGCTCCACCCCAACGTTACCTTGGAGGGCGTCCCCCAGGGTGGCGGCGGCACCCAGCAGGCGATGGAAAAGCTCACTGCCCTGATCGCCGGCGGGTCACCACCGGCGATCTTCGAGGGTCCGCGTTTTGCCGACTATCTGGTGCAGAAAGGGTTCACCGATCCGGCGCTGCTGGACGGCTTCATCAAGCGCGATCACTACAAGACAGACAACTATAATCCCAAGGAGCTCGCCTCTCGAGCGGTATACCAGGACCACATCGTCCAACTTCCCTGGAAGGTCGGCGGCAATGCCCTGGTAATCCTCTGCAACACCGACCTGTTCCGCGATGCCGGTGTGCCGTTGCCCTCCAGCGATCCGACCAAGCCTTGGACCTGGGAAGACTGGGTGGGGGCAGCAGAGAAGCTCACCAAGCGCAACGGTGACACGGTGACTCAGTTCGGCCACAACGGCTTGGCCTGGACTATCGGCAGCTGGCCATTACTCTGGCAGACCGACTGGATCAGCCAAGACCTCAAGACGATCATCTGTGACAATCCCGATATGGTCGATTGCTACACGCGATTGCAAGACCTGTACTACAAATCGCGCATCGTGCCGCTGCCCGGACAAGCAGCCTCCCTCTTCGGCAATGTCGACGTCTTCAAAACCAGCAAAGCGGCCATGCAAGCGGTTTCCGCCGGCGGTTGGTCGAACTACGTCAACGCTACACCTTCGGTCCCAATGTACGCGGCACCGATGCCTAAGGTGAAGATCACGACGGCCGACGCCAACACCGGCGACATGTTCATCGTCAAAGGCACAAAAACGCCGGTCGAGGCGTGGCAGGCCATCCAATATATGATCGAGGACAACCGGCTGCCGCAATTGGTGCAGCAGGTACCCGCCCGACTAGACTATTTGGAATCCTATCTGAAAGGCACGACCAAGGCATCCCCCAACATTGACACCAAGCTGCTGGTCGACGTGGCGCGCAACTTCGTACCGCAAACCGCGTTAGGTCGCCACCAAAACCAGGACCAGATGTACAACGCCATCAACCCCAAGCTGGACGCGCTGTGGAAGAACGCCATCACCCCAGTTGCGATGTTGACCGGCCTGAAGGCGCCTCTACAGGCGATTGCCGATAGCAAATGAGCGACGCGCCGTGCGAGACTGATGAGGCTCCCACCAGCGACGATAACCGCCCCAATGTCAGGGAGCAATCTCAGGAAACGCCGCCACGCGCAGGTTCGTGCTGCCATAGGGAATCAGCGTGAGCGTTTCCAGCGGTTCGTCGGAGGCGACCGGGCTCTCCGGCAGCGGACCGGCCGAGTGCTGCACCAACGTCCACCCCGGTGCCCGCCGCCCCTTGACCTGCATCCGGACCGGAGCGCCATCCGGAGAAAACGGTGGGGAGACATTGCCACCCACTCCCCCGGTAGGCGGAGCCAGCGGTGAGAGCTCGACGGTCGCCAAGCGGTCGGGCTGCTCGCGGTCGACTACCAGCCCGTAGTTCCATGGTGTAGTCGGGTACACCTCCCAGTCGGCGTGGGGCCGCTCGCCGCGAAGGTAGCGCCACTCCTCCCCGATCGGCAATGCGAAGACGAGCGGCCCACGCTCGAGCGATACCGAGTGGTGATAGCCAGCGGCGGCGCGGATAGGCATGGGCAAGGTCAGCAGTAGAGAATCGCCCGGAATGAAGCGACGCTCAAAGGTGTGGAACGTGCCCGCTTCCAGGACTTCCGTCGCGCCGTCCGGCAGTCGCAGTGTGCCGCCGGCGCACCAGGCGGGGACGCGGAGTGTTAATGGGAAGGTATGCGGCGCGTCCGACTCGATGGTGAGGCGGATCGTGCCGTCAAACGGATAGTCCGTCTCCTCGAAAATGCTCACCGTCTGGCCGCCGGCAACCGGCGCCGTCACCCGGCTGGGAGCGTAGGCGACCGCTGCCAGGCCGCCTTGCGGCGTGGCCATCCACAAGCTGGCGGCCAGCTTGGGCCAGCCCTGGTGCATGTTGGCGGTGCAGCAGCCGAAGTTCGGCTCCAGCCCGAAGAGGTTGGAATCCTCGCCGTTGTTGGTCCAGTTACGTCCGGCAACGGAACAGAGCACCTGATTGACCTGCTGGTCGTACTGGTGGGACCACATGTCGGGCGAGCACGTCGCCGGCAGCGCGTTGTAGGCAATCCGCTCCAGCCGGTCGCCGAGCGCGGCGTCGCCCAGCAGCGGCAACAGCACCTCCAGTGAGTACATGTACTCGACAACCGCGCATAGTTCCGTGCCCTGGGACGGATCACGTCCCGCCAGGTGCTCGTCGCCGCTGAACACGCCGGTGACTTGGCCATGGTAGCGGTCCAGGTTCGCCAGCGCGTCATACACTGCCTGGCGATCCGCCGGGTCGTGAGAGAACTGCCACCAGACCCCCGGCGTCTTGATGCCCATGGCATTGTTGACCACATGGGTTGCCATTGCGAACTCACCGACCGTGCGTGTGCCGTAGCGAAACTCGCGGAAGTGGTCGCTCCAATCGTAGCCTTGCCCGCGAAAGCGCTCCGCCAGCGGCAGCAGCCAGTCCTCCCCGGTCCGGTTGTACAGCCAGGCCAGGCTGAGCGCGAGGTCGCCCCAGCGATACTGCCCCCAGCTGTGCAGCGTCCGCCGATCCAGGTTCTCGCGCAAGAAGCCGAAGAAGCGGGACACGGCCGGAATGACCCGGGGGTCGTCCGTCGCCTCCTGGAATTGCGTCAACGCCTTGAGGGCGACGAAAACCGGCCAGGCGTCGAATGCGTGGTGTCGGGTGTTCTGCGCGTCCTGCACAGGCCCCAGCCAGCCGTCGTCCCGCTGGTGGTCGAGCACCCAGTCTAGCCAGGGCCGGAGCTTGCCAATCAGGCGCGAGTCACCCAAAAGGTAGGCCAGCGGCACGAGACCATCCAGGTAGTATGGGCCGCGCTCCCATCCTTCGCCCGTTCCCCCCCGCCAGCCGCTGTTCGGCCCCACATCCGGCCAGAACTCGTCGAGGTGTCCGCTGAGGCCGTCCGCCTGGATTTGGAGCTGCCGGCGCAGCCAGCCGAGCGGCCTCACGGCGCCGAGCGGCAACGCGGAGAAGGCGTTGGGCACGAGCGGCAGACGGTTGGCAACGAAGCTGCCCGTCGCGTTCATCCGGAGATGGCCGGCGATCACGAAGTCGCCGCCGCCCAGCCGTGCTGCTGCCAGAGCTGGCCGCGATCGCGGCGGAACTTGGCCGACTTGAGCAGCTCCTCCAGCAACGGCTTCAGGGTGGTCATCACTTGCTGCGCCGACGCCTGATTCGCCCACAGCGGCGCGGTCTGCTTGCTGATCAGGTCGTCCATCTTGGGGAAGATGTCGGTGACCGGCTGGATGCCCTCGTGGTCGATGGCGTCGACGAACACTTGCCAGTTCACGCCGTTGGGCTGATGCAGGAACTTATCGGATTTGGCGGCGGAGACGCGCGACGGCACGCCGTTTCCGCCGAGACCGATGATGAGCTGCCCAACGTCGCCGCCCATGAACTCGGCCAGCTCCCAGGTGGCGTCTGGCTGCTTGGTCCCCTTCCAGGCGATGGCGGAGTTCGAGGGGTCGCGTGTCCACACCCCGGACGTGCCGCTGGGCACCGCGGCGGCGTTCCACTTGAAACTGGTGATCTTTTGCAAGTAGGGAGGGGCGCAGTTCTCGGTGCAGCCGCTGATGGCCAGCGTGCCGGCGATGAAATCGGGCTTGTTGGCCTTCACCTCGTCCGGCGTCGGCTGCACGTGCTCCTTCCAGGTAAGATCGGCCAGCCATTGGTAGGTGGAGATCACTTCCGGCGAATCGACCAACACCTGGGTGACGTCGCTGTTGAAGAGATGTCCACCGTTGCCCCAGACAAATGGGTAGCAGTACAGCCACCAGGTGCTCCAGGAGGAGAACCAAGCCTTGGCAGCGCCGCTGGTCTTGGTCAGCTTATGGGCCGCGTCGAGGAAGGCGGCGTAGTCCCAGCCCTTCGCGCCCCACTGGGCCGGCGGCGCCGTAACTCCAGCCTCGCGAAACATATCCTCGTTGTAGAAGATGCCCAGCGGCGCATTGTTGGTGGGCATGGCGGAGAGATGCCCGTTGAGCACGTGCTTGCTCCAGGTAAACTTGAAGAAGGCATCCGGCTTGATCGTGCTGGAACGCGACATGTAGGGATCCATGTTTAGCGCGGCGTCCACGCCGACGTAGTGCGGCAACTGTTTCGTCTCGAAGCCGGCGAAGAGGTCGGGGCCGGCATTACCGGCCAGCATTGTGTCGAACTTGGTGTAGATGTCACTGGGGTTGGACAGCTCGACTTGTGGCTTGTGGCCGGCCTGGTGGAAGGCGTCCACGACCTGCTGCCAGACCTTCTTCTGGTTGTCGTCCGCTTCCAGCAGTAGGAGCAGGGAGCCGGCCGCAGCCTTTGGTAGCGAGGCGGCAGCACTCGCGGCGCTCGACGAAGGCGCCGCTGAGGAGCTTGCCGTCGTCGAGCTGGCTGCCGACGTCGACGATGGCGCGCTGCTCGCGATACTGCTCGCTGCTGCCGAGCTGGACACGGCCGAGCTGGACACGGCCGAGCTGGTGGCGGCGGACGATGTGCTGGCCACCGCGGCGGACGGCGGCGCACTGCTTGCCGCGCTGCTGGTCGTGGCGGCGGGTGCGCCGGCGCCGCAAGCGGCCAGCGCAACACCGCCGAGCGCGGTCGCGGTCACCAGCAGCAGGGAGCGACGAGTAACAGGAGGGGCGACGCGAGAGCCGGTCGAACCCAGTTGAGGCATGTCGGTCTCCTTTGCGTTGACGCAACGACGCCTGAGTGTCAGTGTCAGGCGAGTTGGTCGGATAGTAGCACAGGGGACCTCACCCCACCCTCCCCATCCCCACCGATACGGTAGGAAGGGAGGGGAGCTTCCACGGCATGCGCAGTCGCCTATCTTGGCAGCCACCGCCGATGTTTGCTTGATGAGCAACGATGTTCACCGCTCAAGCTCCCCTCCCTTCGTAGGGGAGGGGCCGGGGGTGAGGTTTCCCGGCGCCGGCAGCAGCAGATCACCGTCGGCGCCGCAGCCGGAAATGAGCAGCCCGCCCGGCTTTTGGGCAACGCTGGCGCAGGTGAACGTCGCTGTCTGCGCCGGGTGGGGCGGAACGAAGTAAGGCTGCATGAGATCGGTAACGGAACAATGGTCCCCGCTTGGCGCGACGGCAAAGGTGCGAATAACTCCCGTATCGATGCTCATCCAGGTCACGCTCAGGGTTGCCGGCGCACACTGCTGAAAGGCCTGCTGGAAGCAGCTCTCCGCTTGCGCCACGGCTGGGCCGTTCAACACCGCCTTGTTGGGTCCGCCGATCTGCACGTGGCCGCAGCTCGTCACCGCCACCGGTGGGCCGTTTTCCGGTGTGAAGGCGTCGGTGAGGTCCGTCTGCGGAAGCTGGGCCGGACGCGCCACCGAGTTCGGCTGTCCGGGCGCATATTGCGCCAGGTAGGGGCTCCCGGCGGCCTCTTGCGCGAGGTCGACCGGCAGGTGGCTGTTCGTCAGGATGCTCTTGAAATAGTCGGCGAACAGGACGCCCTGGGTGCAGTTGCAGGCACTGTCGAACATCATGACACCGCGCTGCCAGCGCAAATAGACGAAGCCGTGGTTCGTGGGGTCGTAGGCCGGCTGGCTGGTAGGCAACCCCCACACCTCCAACTGGACCAGCGGCAAGAGCGACTGCACCTGTGGGCTTGCTACCGGCTGGTTCGGAAAAGCAGCCTGGGGACTGACCGTCCCGAAATAGGTTCCGGCAAACTTCACCGGCAGGCCATTCCAGACATCAGGTGCATGCGCCCGAACGAAGGCGATGGCTTCGGCCCCGTAGTTGGGATCGCTCGGAATGGGCGCCTGCGCGACGAGCTGACTATCCGTCGCCGGGAAGTCAGAGAAGTTGAAGGTGGTGTAGGGCATGATGGCCGGGTCCAGCAGGTTGATCAGGTGGACGCTGCCATCCGGCCAGAGCTGCATCACCTGGCGCTGGAAGAACTGCGTCGGGTAGCCCTGGAAACGCACGGTGCGGCTCACCGGGAACCCGAAGGTCGGCAGGCCGCCGCGGCGTTGGAAATAGTTCCAGAACGTATCCTGGTCGATCTGGTATCCGGTTTGGGCGAAGTAGCGGGAGTAGACCGGCGGAGGTGGGCAGGGCGCGGACACCGGGCACACCGGCGTCGCTGGCGCCGCCTGGACCGGCGTCGACGCGGCCAGGACGGTTAGCGCCACCACGACCGCACAGGTCACGGCTCGCTCACTCAGGGCAGCGGCCAGGAATCTTCTCATCTCACCTCCGCTCGCGCAAACGTCTGTAGTGTATGCATGCTCAACGTTCGAGGTGCGGAAAGGTTCCGAACGTGGACCAGATCTATTTGTCTATTTGCTCGGCATATGCTGATCGACGAGGTCCAACAGCTCGCCGAGGTCAAACGGCTTGGCTAGGAAGGCGTCGGCATGTTCCTGGAAGGCGATCGCGGCAGCGTTCGTCGCTGCCGCCAGCATGATTACCGGCGCGGGCGCCTCAGCGGCGCGTCGGTACGCCTTGAGGAAGGCCGCGCCGTCCAGCACCGGCATCCAGAGGTCCAACAGGATAAGGCCGGGCGCGTACGCTGCCACCCGGTCCAGCGCTTCCTGTCCGTTGCTGGCGGTCACGACGGTGTAGCCCTCCTCGCCCAGCGCCACGCTGACGAGCTCACGAATGCCATCGTCGTCGTCGACGACCAGAATAGGCCGAGCGATCCGCGGTTCCTCCTCACCATACAAGCTATCAAGCAGACGTAGGCAGCATCAATCGTGCCATGGGATTGATGATGGCCGGATGCCGACGAGATGCTGCCGTCCGCCGCGGAAGGAATGCGCCAGATTTTGCGCGGTCTGGAAGCCATCATTGGCGTGAGCCGGAGGTTCTGGTAAGCTGACTTACCAGATAAGGCCGTTTTTGGAAAGTAAAGTTACCAAAATGGCCGCGATCTGGTAATCTGGCTTACCGGATCAGCCATGGAGGGGTTACATGGTTGGACGCGCGCAGCGTGGTCCTCTCTTACAGGAGCTCACCCGAAGCAATCCATGGTGGACGACCACGAATTGGGAGCCGTCGGACCCACATCTTCTCGCCGCTGCGCGCGCGCCATTCAGCTACGTTCCAGCAATTCTCGATTTCCAGCGTTCTACACCGAGGAAGGCAGACACACCTGTCAAGAGGCGCTCGTACACATCGGTACCTTGGTCGACGCGTTTGAAACCTACCTGCTCGTCGGCGGATTTCCACAAGCAGTAGCGGATTTCCGCCGCACAGCGCAGGTATCGGACGGCTTTGGGCGCGACCTCTGGGACTTGGCGCAGTCGGACCTGCGCACCATGGGGCCTAGCCGACCAGAGGAAGGGCTGCGGCTGCTGGAGCGCATCTCCGCCAGTCTCACCGGACCGGTGGCCCTACGCAGCCTGGCCAGCGAGCTGGACGTCGCCCATCGGGATGGCGCATTAGCAGCCGTTTCCCCCCGCCGCGTCGTTCAGATACTCGGCAGGAACACCCTTGCCCATCCATAGTAAAAACTCAACATCCAGTGGTGGGACGGTAAATCGCTGCCGTAGCCAACTCTGGAACTCTAGATACTGGCCGTAGTCGTCGATTCGGCTCCAGTGACAAGGGAAGAACGGTGCTCTGGGAATGTTGTAGCTGCCTGTCTCCAATCTATCCAACACGACGTTGTCGATAGGAACGTGACAATAGCGATATATGGCGTCGAAGTCTGGCACACGCCGCTCACCCATAGCGTAGACAAATTTGAACGCCATGTTTATCCATTTTTGTGCCTGACCGACATGGAACCTTTCATACCCATTTCTGCTATAGGTGCCATGGAGAAGCATACAAGCTGATCTATGCCAATGGTCAAACTCATCCTGATCGTTTATTGTAGATGCCTGCGCGAACTGCTCTTTCAGGCCGTGCCGCGCGGCTTCCCAGATTTCCATCGCGCGCTCATTGTCAATACGTGCAATGCCGTGTAGCGTCCGACAGAAGCTGTAATATGCCCTACCTATACAGCTCAACAGGAAGTCGCGTTCGGGTCCGAAATACAGATATACGAGGAGGTCGTCATAGTCAGATTGTGTTAGTATGGATGCCCTGTCCTGGTACACGCCCCTCCTTTCAAAGCGACCGCGCCCCGAAACAATTGATCCTGGATTGTGACACGCGCCATCTGGCTGCACAATTCATCGGCTCTTCCAACGAGTTGGTGACAAGGGTACGGTGTTGCCATGGGAGCCGAGGGCCCCGTAGCGAGCGGACGGTCCCGGATCGCCAGGCCGCACGCGGTTTGACGCTGGCGGGCCCGGCTCCGATCGCGTCGGTGGCGCGCTACGCCGCGCGGACCAGTCGACGGCGGAGGAGGGCGAACCCCGCGCGCCCGTATCCTTGGCGCTTCACGAGCTTGAGCTTGTTGACGAAGCCCTCGGTCATCCCATTGCTCCAGTGCATGGTCAGGCCCGCGCGCACGGCGTCGAGGTCGGTGTGCAGGCTGGCTGCGAAGCGCCGCGGACCCGGCACGTCGCATGCCGCGGCCTCGCGTAGCCACGCCTCCAGGCGAGTGCCCTCCCGCTCCCGTACCATAGCAGCGAAGGCTTGGGCGAGCCGGTAGGTCGTTGCCGCCGTTGGGTCGACGTGCTGCAGCCGCTCCAGAAAGGCGCGCTGCTCCGCCGCGAGGTCGCCCGGCCGCCGCAGGAAGAGCGCCGCCACGTGCCGAGCGGACCGGACCTGCATCGATCCGCTCGGCCTGTGGAAAGGGCGGCCCGCCGCCTGGTCGCGACGGATTCGTGCGACGAACCGCCCGACGTTGGAGGCGCCGTGCGCGAAGCCCTGCGTCTGGATCTCCCGCCACAACGGCATGCCGTTGTGGCAGCCTTCCTGCCAGCGGCGGAGCAGGTACGGCGCGTGAGGATCGAGCACGTGCGATCGGCGTCGCGGCTGCTTGCGCCCGGGGGGGCTCTGACAGCTCCCGGTAGTGATAGACGGTGCGGCGGCTCACGCCCGCGGCTCGCGCGATGTCGGCCACGTCGGCCCCGGCCGCGGACAACCGCCGGATCGTCTCGTTCTGCGCGCCGATCCGCTCGTGGCGTTGGCGGCTGGCCTCGTCCAGGCGCTGCTCGCGCGCTTCGGAACACCGGCGTCGGCCCTGATACGTCCCTTCCAGCGGCGGCGCTGGGACGTGCCCCGTCGGCACCGCGGCGTCCGGCGGATCGCTCGCAACCTGGGCTGTCGCTTCGCGTAGCGCGGTGCGATGGCGCAGGAGTTCTTCCTCCAGAACATCGGCGAGGTTGTGGAGCAGGTGCCAGCGGTCGGCGACCTGGAGCGCAGTCGGCGCGCCCTGGCGTGCGCCCGCCGCGTACGCCTCCTTGCGGTCGCGGCACACCACCTCGATCTGGGGCTGCCGGCCGAGCCAAGCCGCGAGGGTCTCGGCCTTGCGGTCCGGCAGGAGTTCGACCACATGGTGCCGCTCCAGGTCGATGAGGATGGTCCCGTAGACGTGCCCACGGCGGACCGCCCAATCGTCCCCGCCCAGCTCCCGCGCGAGCGCGACGACCAGGCGGGCCAGCCGCGCGGTCCGCCGGGCGTGGGGCGCGGCGACCTCTGGGAATCGCTCGGTGAAGACGCGCCGCGAGCACGCGAGGTTGGGGCAGAACCAGCGCCGCGTGTGCAACCGGACCCGCACCGCGATCCCGCCCCAGGGCACGTCGGCGAGCGCACGAGCGTACCGGCTGTGGACCTTCGTGGCGACTTCGCCGCAGGTGGGGCAGGCGACGGCGGGGCGGCGCGCGCGGGCCACCAGGGTGACGGTCGCGGCATCGGCCTCGATGGCCTCCAAGTGGAGGACGCGGGGATCGGGCAAGAGCGCAGGCGACGGCATGGCACGGAGAACTTTCGGTGGAGAGGGCAACAGCAACCCCCCAGTATGCCCGGTGCCGCACGCTGCTTGCTCCTCACCGACTCGTTGGAAGTGCCGACATCATGTGGCGAAGTGTGCTACCGCACTGCGGGAATCCTGTGAGAATGGCACTTATCGCAGGTTATCTGAAACGACTACAGGCACAGGAGCACGCGCCAACCTGAGTCTTCTTAGACCGTACCACCGTCGACGCGCAGCCACTGGCCCGTGACAAAGGCAGAGAGGTCGGAGGCGAAGAACAAGACGGCGCCGGCCACGTCTTCGGGCGTGCCCAGGCGGCGCAGGGCGGCGCACGCGACGGCGCCGGGTTTATCCTCCTCAGGCGCGTGGTCCGTGTCCGTAAAGCCGGGGGAAACCACGTTGACGCGGACGCCGCGCGGGCCCACGTCCTGAGCGAGCATCGCGGCGAAATGGATCAGACCCGCCTTGGCCGTCCCGTAGGAGGCCAACCCGGCGGCGGGACCGTGGCCTCGGCCCGACGCGATGAAGACGACGCTACTGCCGGGTGGGAGCGCGCCCTCACGACGCAGGAGGGCGCGAGTGAGGAAGAAGGCCGCGTCCAGGTTCACGGCGAGGGTGCCCCGCCACTGGTCAGTGCGGATGGCGGGCATCCTCCCGCCGCCGTCGCCGTGCCCGGCGTTGTGGACGACGACGGAGAAGGCGCCGCCGAAGTCCGTGAGCGCTTCCTTCACGCCCTCTTCCACCGTCGCCTCTTGGCCCACGTCCGCGCGATAGACCTCCGCCCGGCGGCCCGTGGAGGCCCGTATCTCCCCGCGCGCCCGGATCGCCGCCGCATCGTCGCTACGGTAGATGAGGGCGACGTCCGCGCCGGCTTCGGCCAGGTACTGGGCGATAGCTCGCCCGATGTTTCGCGTGCCGCCCGTGATGAGCGCCGCCTTGCCCGAAAGCTCGATGGTGCGCATACCCGCAGTATACCCAACCATCCTGTACGCGTCCGCTGGCGATAACGGATCGGCGGGCAACCGAATGCGTTCAAAAGCCCAACACCATGCCAAGGTCCGCGCCAGGTATCGCCCAGACGAAGGCCGGGGGCCGGCTCCCAAAACCCCCGCTACGGGACGACGCCCGTTGTAGGCAAGCCCGGGCGCGGAGTCGGGGCACTGCCCCAGGTGTCTGAGCACGTGGTGTAGCGACCCATCGATGTGAGCGGCGTCGCCACCACCCTCGTCGCTTCGGCCTTGCCACCTTGCCAATGGTGGCCTGAACTTGGTAGATGCACCACAAAGGGAGGACGTGAGGATCAGGCAGGAAGGCGGATGCAGGCATGGCGCGGAGCACTCTCGGTCGGAGACAATAACACCTCCGGTATCCAAGGCGCCCACCGCCGGCTGCTCCTCATCAACTCCTTGGAAGAGCCAATTCATCTTTGGCGCAGCGTGGCGCACACGCTAGACCACGAATGACGAGCGTGGACGACCCCAAACTCCCTGTCAGGTACGATTGTCGCGCGCTGCTGCCACCGAGGCCGGCCCACAGCGATCGACGGCGGGACCTGGGGAAGCGGCAAGCACGCTATTGTGGGGGAATTATGACATCACCTCTGGACGGTACCGTCGATCTGCTCGACGGCATGGCATTTCGGGCAACGTCCGGCAGTGGGCACGACATCACGCTCGACGCCTCACCCGATGTCGGCGGGACAGGTCGTGGCTCCACGCCGATGGAGTTGCTGCTCCTCGGGCTGGGCGGCTGCACGGGAATGGACGTGATCAGCCTCCTGCGCAAGATGCGCCAGCAAGTCATTAGCTACCGCGTCGAGCTGCACGCCGACCGCGCCGCCGACCATCCGAAGGTCATGACGGCTATCACCGTCGAACACGTCGTGACGGGACGCGAGCTCCGGCCCGACGCGGTTCGCCGGGCTATCGAGCTCTCGGCTACCCGCTACTGTTCAGCGTCCGCCATGCTGGGCGCCGTCGCAAAAATTACCCATAGCTTCCAGCTGATCGACGCGGCGACGGGGGCAGAGGAGCGCGGAACGCTCCTTCCTCCACACGACGGGTAATTCGCACCCGCGGTTGAGGCGCGTGTCAGCGATGGACAGCACATCCAGCCACCATGGCCGGCTCTAACGGACTCCTTGGTCGCATATCGGGTGCCATGACGCCAGTCGACTATCATGGCCGGCATAGACAAGAAGGAGGCTTGATTGACCGTTACCCAAGGACCGAATCAGACTCCGGAGACTCCGTTGCTGGACGGTCGCCTCGTCGTACAGGGGCTGCAGTCGCCGGTGACGATCCGGCGCGACGACTTCGGCATCCCCCACATCCTCGCGGCAAGCGAGCACGACGTCTGGTTCGGGCAGGGGTTCGCCAGCGCGCAGGATCGGCTCTGGCAGATGGAGTACGACCGCCTGTGCGCGACCGGCCGCTGGGCAGAGGCGGCCGGCGCCGCCGCGTTACCGGCCGACGTGCTGGCCCGCCGGCTGCAGCTCGCGGCATCCGCTCAGGCGGATGTCGGCGCCATGTCCCCAGCGACGCGCTCGATGTTCGAGGCCTATGCCGCCGGGGTCAATGCCTTTCTCCGGGCCGACCTCTCATTGCCGCCGGAGTATGCGCTCGCCGACCTGACGCCTGAGCCATGGGAGTCCTGGCACTCTGTCGTCTGCTTCAAGATCCGGCACGCCCCCATGGGCGCCTGGCCGCGCAAGCTTGCCCAGGCGCTCCTGTTAGCCCGGATCGGTCCCCAGGCCTACGCCAAGCTGCACGGCGGGGCTCCCATCGAGTCGCCGCTCATCCTACCGCCGGGCGGAATGATGACGCAGCTCCTCACCGCCGCCGAGTCGGAGGTACGCCAGGCAGCGGCGGCGCTCAGCTTCCTGACGGAGACCGACGGCGGCTCCAACTCCTGGGCCGTCCACGGCTCGCGCACGTCGACGGGTCTGCCCGTACTCTGCAACGATTCCCACCGCCAGCTCGACGTCCCCAACGTCTACTGGCAGGTCCACCTGACCTGTCCTTCCTTCGACGCCGTCGGCGCCACCTTTCCCGGCGTTCCAGCCCTCCCGCACTTCGGCCATAACGGTCACGTCGCCTGGAATATCACGCACGCCATGGCCGATACGCAGGACCCCTACATCGAGCAATTCGACCCGGCCGAGCCAACGCGATATCGCACGCTCGACGGCTGGGCGGAGGCGGAACGCCGCACCGAGGTTCTTCGCGTGCGGGGCGGTCAGTCCAGCTCGGTCGAGCTCTGGAGAACGCGGCACGGGCCGGTGATCCACGGCGACCCGCGCAGCGGCTACGCCTTGGCGCTCCGCTACACCGCGACCGAGACGCCCTGCCGGGGCTTCGAGCCGCTGCGACCCATGTTGATGGCCCGCACCGTCGCCGAGCTGCAGGAAACCCAGCCACTCTGGGTCGACCCAGTCAACAACCTCCTCTGCGCCGATACTGCCGGCAACATCGGCTATCTGACACGCGGCACACTGCCCATCCGTTCCTCCACGGCCCACCGTTCGTTCCCGGCGCCCGGCTGGACAGGGCAGCACGAGTGGACCGGGTACGTGCCGTTCGAGCGCCTACCCCGTGCGATCAACCCGCCGGAGGGGTTCATTGCCACGGCCAATCAGCAGATCATCGCGGGCGACAATCCGTACATTTCGAGCGTCTACGCCGTGCCATTCCGCGCCCAACGGATCGTCGAGCTACTCTCGGCGAACGACCGACCGGAACCGGAGCAGATCGGCGCGATGCAGGGCGACACGACGTCTTGCGCTGCTCGCGCCTGGACCAGACTTTTGGCGCGCCGCGGGCCATACGAAGGTGAGGCGGAGTCGGCACGCCGGCTCCTGGCCGCCTGGGACGCCAACCTCCTACCAGATAGCGCAGCGGCGCTATTATACGCCCACTTCCGCCGAGCGGTCGCGGCCGCGCTGTTCGAGCCCATGGTCGGACGGGATACCTGGACCTGGCTGACGGACGGTCACCTCCCCGCGACCGCCGGGATGATCGGCCACTGGCTGGCCGGCGTCGTCTCCAGGTCGGATACCGCGCCGTCGGCGCCGGATGGCCGCGCTTGGGACGAGACGCTGCCGGCCCCTCTGGCAACCGCCTGGCAGGAGACCGTCAACGCGGTCGGACCGGATCCGCTCCGGTGGCGCTGGGCGGATTGGCATCACACCGCTGCCCAGCACACCCTCACTGTCGCCTTGCCCGAAAACGCGGCGGAGCTCAACCCGCCGCGCGTCGCCGTCGGCGGCGACGGCGACACGATCCAGGCCGCCGGCTACGGGTGGAGCGGCGGCAACCACTTCCCGATCACCGGCCTCTCCGTCTACCGCCAGGTCGTCGACCTCGCCCAGATCGACCAATCCAGCTCGGTGACGCCGGGCGGAGCGTCCGGACTGCCCAGAAGCGCGCACACGTCCGATCAGTTGGAGCTGTGGCGGTCCCATCGGCGGGTACCCATGCACTACGGCGAGCCGGCGGTCGCAGCCGCGACTGTGCATACACTGGGCCTGGCGCCGGGCGAGTGAGCCACCGGTGCTGTACCATGCCAGTGTCTCCGGCCTGGCGGCGGGACGCTGACGCCCGCGGATGCCCTGCAGCGGCCCGACATGGCGCGTCCAGATCTGGGATGGCATCTTAAGCGAGCCGACGCCGCGAACTACGCGGTGTGACCGTGTGTACCCCTTGCCCCCAGGACACAGTTTTGACACATATGCGAGCGCTTGCCTGTCGGATTCGTCTTCAGCTTGTGGTTATCTCACAACGGACGGACGTCGGACCACTGGAGCGTCCAGCGATCTCGCCCGTGGTGATAACCGAGACCCTGGTTGGGAGGTAGTGTTGGCGACGGCACAGTTGCTTGATGTGCCTTACGTGAGTCAGTTCAGGTCGATCCCCGGGTTGGGCTGCAACGTGGCATGGTATGCCTGTGGACCGGCCTGCGCGTCAATGGTCGCCGCATACCTGACCGGCACTGCGCCGCCTTTCGACCGAGCCGTCCTGGCGTCTGGTGGCCGCTCCATAGTTGGGCGAGGCGTGCAGCCCTGGCAGGTGGTGCAGACTATCGAACGCCTGGCGCCTGGCGCGGTGGCTGGCTGCACATCCGTGGGCAACGCGGCGGCCTCGCGCTCGCTGCTCGGCTACGCCCTTTCGCGACGACTGCCGATCATCGCCCTGGTGAAACCATCGTGGGTCGTTACCGGCATCAATCACTACGTCGTCGTCACCGGCCAGGACACCGCGCGCCATCGGGTCACCATCAACGATCCGCTGACCTATGCCCCCATCACGCTGCCTGAACCGGTGTTTACGGCCGCCTGGCAGGAAGTGCGCCGTACCCGCCCGTTCACCTACATATGGGCTCGCTGATGGCGGCTGCCCATTGCCTGCCCCATATGTGACCGGCGCCGGACGCGCGGAGGACCTCAGGTCTGCTTGATCGCGGGAATTCGCGCCTAAGCTGACGGCACTGTGACAAACTCCGCATCTAGGCGACAAGCGCGTAGAAATGTCGTATAACTAATACGAGCGGTTGCTTGAAGTCCTCACAGCTTCCCTTCTTCTTCAAGTCGCCGCCCACCCTTGCCCGCGATGGACTGCCAATTGGGCAATCTCCGCACACCCCGTGCCAGCGGGGCCATCATCCCAGCCTGTTGCCAAACACTGACCTGACAAATGCGTTCACGCCGGGGTGAGGGCGGGACAAGGGCTTTATCAAGGGTGAGATCGGTGGCAACGTCGGCGCCCGCGGCGGGCCCAAGTCACGTATCGTCCAGCCGACGACTTCACTCGCCCCGCAACAGCGCGCGCGCCAGGACCTTCTCGGCGACCTCCATGGTCTTGACGCAGTCGCGGAAGGGGGAGCTGGTCACATCCTGGCCGGTCTTCAGCGAGTCGATGAACTCGCGATTCTTGGCGCGGAAGCCGCCGTAGACGAAGTTCTGATCGCTCCCGGCCACTTCCTTCGTATCGTACATCTTCCCCTGGTAGTCACCATCGGCGTACAGGTAGGCCTTCGCCTCGACTTCAGCATCCACGGCGATACCTGGCGCGTGCATCTGGACGCGGAACACGCGGCGGCCGCTGCTCCAACTGTTGAGGACGTAGCCGGTCGAGCCGTTGTCGAACTGCAAGGTCGTACCGATCCAGTTGATATCAGGGGCGCCGATACGCTTGCACTGGCTGTCGATCTCGACTACCTCGCCACCGCACATCCAGCGCACCGTGTCGATCGAGTGGGTGCAGTCGTCCATCATGTGATCGCGCGCGCCCAGCATCGGCGACTGACCAAACTTGTAGAACTCGCAGACGGCATGGGTGATGGGGCCGCGCCGGAGACACTCGTCGCGCATCTTGACCAGCAGGGGGCAGGTCCGGCGCTGGTGGCTGACCTGGGTGATCAGGTGTTTTTCCTCGGCGAGATAGGCCAGCATCTGCGCCTGGTGCCAGGTGAGGCCCATGGGCTTCTCGATGTACAGGTTCTGCCCGTGCTGCAGGCACCAGATCCAGATGTCGTACATCAGGTGCGGCTGGCCGATCACGTAGACGCCGTCGGGGGCTATCTCCTCGATCATCCGGCGATAGTCGGTGTAGCGGCGGTCGACACCGTACTTGTCCGCTGTGGCGTTCAAGGGCTGGGGCGCCAGATCACAGATCGCCGCGATCTCCACGTCGTCGAAGGACGCCAGCGAGGGATAATGGACGCTGTTGGCCATGCGACCGGCGCCGATCATAGCAACTTGGATCTTGGCCCTCACCGATGCCGACTGGGCGCCCATCGCACGTCCTCCCCTCATTCCTTGACGACTCGCTTACCTTGGTCGATGATGATACTGTTCGCCTGACCGCGGCGCCAGCGTGCTCCTGGATACCGGCAGGTCGTTGATTGTCGTCTCCAGTCGCGGCGCGTCAGCGATGCGGGCCACGCGGGCATGGGGGAATGGGCTGCGCCGCGGGCAGAGCGTAGCGTACTCGCCCCTGCACAGCGCGGACAGCAAGGCAATGGGGAGAAGAATCGATGCAGACTCCATCTCGTCAAACGGGTGGGCTTCGCCTTTCGCGGCGTGACGCCATCGGCGCGGCGGCGGTCTGGATGGCGACCGGACTGCTCGCAGCCTGCGGCGGCGCGAGCTCAACCGCATCGGCATCCACCACCGCCAGCGCGGCCAATCAGACGGCGTCCGCGGCGTCCGCCGCCGTGACGGCAACCAGCTCGGCGAGCGCCAGCAATGCCGCGACGGCCCCGGCCACGTCAACGGCACCGACGACACAACCGTCGACGACCGCGTCGGCCACCGTCGCCGCCAGCACCTCCCAACCGGCCGCGCCGGCGGGAACGCTGACCTACTGGGCCGTGGCAGGCAAGGGCGACTCCAGCTACGACGCCTGGGTGCAGCGCCTGGCCGATTTCAACAAGGCGCACCCGACATCGCAGGCGACGATGGAGGCTCCGGCCGACCTCAACACGAAGCTGGCCGCCTCGGTCGCCGGCGGCACGCCGCCGAATGTCGCCGGGCAGGATCGCTACACCATCGCGGCAAGCTCGGCGAAGAGCCTCATGCAGGACATCGCGGCGCTGGCCAATCAGGCCGGCATCAAGGGCGACGACGAGCAGCCGTGGTGCTGGCAGGAGGTGTCGATCAAGGGCAAGCTGTACGGTCTTCCCTATTCGACGGACACTCGAATGATCTACATGAACGTCAACCATCTGCAAAAGGCCGGGATTCCCTCGACGGCGCCCAAGACCCTCGACGATTTCACCCAGATCGGACAGCAGCTCACCATCAAGCAAGGCGGCAGCCTCCAACAGCTCGGCTTCGTCCCCTGGAATGACAACTGGGTCCCCTACGGGTTCGGCTGGCTCTACGGCGGCAGCTTCTACGACCCGGACAAGAACCAGGCCACGCTCGCTGATCCCAAGATCGTCGCCGCCTTCGAGTGGGCGGGCGGGGTGGCGAAGCAGCTCGGCTATCAGGCGGTGCAGGACTTCTATAAGGCGCGCCAGGGCAACCCGTTTATCACTCAGGTGCAGAGCAGCTACATCAACTCCACCAGCTTCCTCATCACCGTGGCAAATGCCGGACCCAGCCTGAGCTGGACGCCCTGGGCGCCACCACCGCCCCAGGGCGTCGACCACACGAGCACGTGGTCCGGCGGCTTCGCCGTGGTCTTACCGACCGGCGCCAAGAACGCCGACCTCTCCTTCGAGCTGATGCGCTACCTGAGCGACGCCGACCTCCAGCGCATCCAGATGAAGGCGGGCCGCTTGCCCACGATCAAGGCCGTGGCGGCGGATCCCTATTGGGACACGGTCGATCCGCGCACCAAGCAGTTCGTCCAGATGCTGCCCTTCTCGCACAGCAGGCCGGTGACACCACAGGTCAACATCATGACAAGTGAGCTGAACAACGCGCACACCGCCGTCCTCAGCGGACAGCAGACGGCCGCTCAGGCGCTGCAAGCGGCCAACCAGATCGTGAACACGGCCATCCAGGAGAACCGGGTCTGATGCAATGCTGAGGCGCGAAGCACATTGTTCGCCGCCGGATTCGCACGGTCGCCTCGCTCACCATGAACGTCGGGTGCGCCACACCGATTCGCGGCCAGCTATCGCCGATAACGGAGCGCGGGCGTCCCGCCCGCCCCGGTTATGCCAGTGGGCGGAGGCGTGGCATTGCTGACCGGCATGCCTCGAAGGTGGCTAGCATCGGGGCGGGCGGGACGCCCGCGCTCCGTTATCGGCGATAGCTGGCCGCGAATCGGTGTGGCGCACATATGAACGTCTGCCGTCCAGGTGAGGAGTACAATCGTGGTGATTGTATCCGGCTACGTGAGCCGGTCATTGGAATCCGGCCCACGTGATCCACCTGGAATGGAGCAGCGATGAAGCAATCCCGTCTGGCTCGACGCGCCTGGTTACGAACGTGTGGTGGGACCGGCATGCTGCTGGCTACCTCGGTTCTGGCCGCTTGCGGCGGCTCCGCCGCCGTTTCTCCCGGAGCGGCGTCCAGCGCGGCGGCATCAACGATACCAGCGGCAACGACGAGTGGCGCTCAGGCTGCCTCAATCGTTTCCGCCGCCAGCAGCACTGCAACGGCGTCCAGCAGCGGCGGCTCGTCAACCGCTGCAGCGACCACGTCCAGCGCTTCCGCTGCTAGCTCCGCGAGCACCGCCGCCGCCCAGCCGGCCGTGAGTGGCAAGGGCATCACCTACTGGTCCTACCACTACAAGCCCTCCAGCTTTGCCTACAAGGCCCAGATGCAGCGCATCGCGGACTTCAACAAAGATCATCCGGAAACGCCGGCGACGGTCACGAACACGGCCTATAGCAACGACGATCTCGCCACCGTCGTGGCAGCCGGGACGCCCCCCAACGTGGCGGTGATAGACCGTTACACGGTTGCCGGAAGCGCAGCTCGTGGCCTCATGCAAGATGTCGCCTCCTTGGCGGCACGGGCCGCCGTGAGCGGGAACGATCAGCAACCCTGGGCCTGGCAGGAGGTGAGCTTCAAGGGAAAGCTCTATGGCCTGCCGGAGGGCACAGACAGTCGAGCGCTCTACGTCAACGTTGGCCACCTCAAGCAGGCCGGGCTGCCCTCCACGCCACCGGCAACATTGGAGGAATTTGCCGACATTGGCCAGAAGCTCACCGTCAAGCAAGGCGACGGCTTCAAGCAGATCGGCTTCATCCCCTGGCGTGACTGCTGGGGGATGTTCGGCTGGGGCTGGCTGTTCGGCGGCGACTTCTACGATCCCAATAGCAACCGATCGACATTAGAGGACCCCAAAGTGGTGGCCGCGCTCGACTGGATCGGTACGCAAACCAAGCAACTCGGCTACGCCGCGGGCCAGGCCTTTCTGACGGCGCATCAGTCCACCAACACCAACCCTTTCATGCAGCAGGTCGTGAGCACCTACTTCGGGGCCAGCAACTTCACGCCCGTTCTCACGCTAGAAGGAATCGTCCCAGCCGAGCCTGGCCTGGACTGGACGGTTTGGGCGCCACCGCCACCGCAAGGCGCAAGCCACACCAGTAGCTGGTCAGGCGGCTTTTGCAACGTAATGCCGTCCGGCGCCAAGGACCCGGATGACTCTTTCGCCTTGATGCGCTACGTCACCGATCAGACTTTTCAGCGCATCCAGATGCAGGCGTCGTTGGAGCTGCCGACCTTTAAGGCGTTGGCGCAAGACCCCTTCTGGAAGACGGTAGACTCCCGATACAACCAATTCCTGAACATCCTTCCCTACTCGCACAGCCGGCCACCGATCCCCCAGATCAACATCCTGAACAAGGCGCTCAATGACGCCAGAGACGCCGTGGTGATGGGCAAACAGACCGCGAGCGAGGCGCTGAAGCAGCAGAACCAGATCGTCAACAGCGCCATCCAAGACAACCGCGTTGCGCTCGCCGGCTGGGAGGATGATGACGTCGTCATGTCGTTCGACGACGCCTGGGCGTTCTAAGGACCTCACCCCCACCCTCCCCACCGATTCGGTAGGCGGGGAGGGGTCAGCAGGTCAGGTCACGCTGCGACATGCCGTCGCTCTCGCCGCGCCGGACCGCGAGGGCATCAGCCACCATGACTGGGAGGTCCCAGCGCGGCTGGTAGCCGATGAGCGCGCGGGCCTTGGTGTTGTCGAGATCGTAGACCCAGCGCACCGGCGTCCGCCATGGCAACACGGCCTGCCCCAAGTGTTGAGCGAGCAGTTCCGCCGCCTCGGGAAACGTGTAGGGGCGCGGAGCCGAGACGTTGAACGCTTCGCCCACTGCCGCGGGATGCTCCAGCGCGCAGATGCAGCCGAGCGCCACATCCCGCGCATCCACGGGCTGATACATCCAGGGGCGGCCGGCGTCGTCGGTGATGGCGCAGGGCTGCTCCGGCGACCTAGCGGCGCCTTCCAGGTCGCGCCAGAGCTCCCTGCCGTCGGCCATGAAGAGGTCGCTCTGGGGATTGGCCTGGCCGGTCTTGAGCAGCGCAACCACTCCCCGCACGGTCCAGCGCTCCAGGATGGCCTCCATCGATCGGACGTGGGTGGGGCGGATGATGGCCGTCTGCAAGCGGGTCTCCCGAGCGTGCGCCGCGACGATCTCCTCGCCGACCATCTTGCTCAGGGCGTAGACGCCGGAGAAGCGCAACGGGTGCCGCTCGTCCACCGGATGGTAGCAAGCCGAGATGTTCTGCGTGTCGTTGGGATAGACACTGGATGAGCTGATATGGACCAAGCGCGTGAGGGAATCTGCGCGCTTGGACGCGGCGCGGACAATGTGCAGCGTGTTACGGACATTGTTGTCGAAGAAGTCGCTCTCGGACATTCCAGCCGGCCTGCCCACCAGATTGGCGGTGTGGATCACCGCGTCGACGCCATCGACCACTTTGGTCGCCAGATCGAAATCCATCAGGTTGCCTTCGATCAGCTCCACCTCCAGCCCGTCCAGGCGTCCCCGCGCCGGGTCGTCCGGCAGGATCAGCGCCCGCACCTCGTAGTTGCGCGCCAGCAGTTGCCGCACCAGCCGGCAGCCCACCTGCCCGGCAGCGCCCGTCACCAAAACTTTCGCCAAGGGTTACCTTCCTTCCGCAACGCTGCAAGCAGGTGGCGCGAACGGCAGGCTACCGTAACCTTGCTCGTCGGCCGTTCGCGGGTACGCGCAGCGCACAGCTCGTCACCTGACGCGTATCCTACTCAAAAAGGACTGTCACCGTGGAAATCAAGACGCTGCAAAGTGCGCCACACGTTGTCGCGCCGTTAGCTCGCTTGTGTGGGTTGGCGGAG
>CALBSQ010000001.1 GCA_937967325.1 uncultured Chloroflexota bacterium | reverse complement strand
GAGCAGGGGAGCAGAGGAGCAGGGGGGATCGGGGGCTGGTCGGACGGATGGTCAATCGAAGGCGTCCTGTCCCACCGCCGGCCCTGATTCCCGGCGCCACCTCTCCCCTGCTCCTCTGCTCCCCTGCTCCTCTGCCCCCCGGCACCCTGCGTGAACGCCCGCACCGAGCTTGCGTAGCCCGATTGCTCGCCAAGCGCTTGCAGCGTGGACGACAGGTTGAAAATCACGCCGATCAGGCCGCCGATCGCGGGGAACAGCAGGGCGTAGGAGCCGGCTGTGGGGTGGTTGAGCAGTCCGGCGACAATGACCCACCACAGCCCGAGCATGATCGCGCCGGTGGAGCCAGTTCCGGCCATCCGGAGCTTGAGGTTGAGGCGCAGCGCGACGCGGCGCCGCTCGTTGCGGCCCTTCCAGAACAGTTCAGTCCAGCGGTCGAGCAGGTAGCCGGCGAGCCCGTAGAGCCGCACCTCTTTGGCAAAGCCCCGGCCCGTGAGGATGCTCGTGTGGTAGTCGGCCAGGCGGCGCTCACGCGTCTGCGTGCGCAGTAGGGTCCAGTTGTGCTGGCCGCTGGACCCGTAGAGGGCGGCGGACGGTAGCTTGGCCGCGACCGTGATCAACACGAGCAAGGGCGACAACGTAGCGAGCGCCACGGCATAGCCCAGGAAGGTGGGCACGGCTTGGACGACCTGGAGCGCCTGTTGCAGCAGTTGCGGTCCGCGTGTCTCTGCGTCCGCCAGCACCTGATTGAGCTGGTCGTAATAGCCCTGGTGCTCGAAAGCGGCCAGCTCCAGCTCGGACGCCTTGCGCATCACGCGCTCCTGCAACGTGGAGCCGGCCCGCTCGCGCGCGGTCGCCTGAAGCAAGGGCTGGCTACCACCGAGCACGCGCTGCACTAGCAGCGCAGCGACGAGCAGACCGAGCCAGAGATAAATCTGCTGTCCGTCGTCTCCTTTGAGCTGGGCAGCCAGGGCATCGACCAGCGCCTTGGTGAGCGCCAGCTGCGCCGGTACCAGGAGCCCCTGTCCCAAGGCGACGGCGACCCACAACGCGCAGGTCAGCGGCGCCATCCGGAAGACCAGCCAGACGAGCCAGATCAGGTCTGCCAGCATCTGCAGGCGCCCGGGCTGCTCGGCTTGCAACTGGGGCGCCGGCTTGGGCGCTGTTTGATGTTGCCCCGGTCGAACCGGAGTCTCTGTAGAGGGCATCGGCTTGCTCCATCCGTTATCTAGCAGGCGGTTGGACACGGCCATGCGTCCGCGCCTCCGCCTGCCCCTAAAGGAGCAGGCTAAGATAACAAGGCCGGCTGCAGCCGGCTGAATCACCGTACGGCGGGTAATGGGTGGTCCTAGCCGCCTTGAGGCGGCTTCGTAAACTTAGCCTGCTCCTTTAGGGGCAGGCGGAGGCGCCAGGTAGATGCCGTGCGCCATCATTCGCAATCGCTCCCACCCAGGTAGTCACGCACCTCCACCAGCTCGTACTCCGGTGACGCTTGGACGCAGTGTCGCAGGATCGGCAGGTGCCCGGCGCCGATGATGCAGAGGATGCGTTCGTCCGGCACTTCGGTAATGCGCTGGAGATTGGCGAAGATGCGCAGGTTGCGGTTGTACCAGCTCGTCACGCGGTCCGGCCCCGGATACTCATCCTCTGTACCGACCTTGAAGGAGTCCACCAGATACATTCCGTGCCCTTGGAGGATGGCCTCCGGGTCATTCATCCGCAGGAAGATCTCCCGCAGTGTTCGATGTTCCATCTGCGCGTCATCCCGCTCCATGAGCTGCCGGTAGCGCGGCCACCACTGTTCCAGAAGATGCTCCTGGCCGTGTGCTTTGGCGTACGTCGCGGGGTCCGGCCGCGGCTGGTAGTGCCGGTCGCTGGCGTCGATGCAGTTCACCTTCCTATGCCCGACGCGCCGGGCTAGCCGGAAGCCGAGTTGGAAGATCTCATTGGCCGGCAGTTCAAACTCGTCGCGAAGATAGGACTGGTAGTCGCGGTCTATTCCTGCCTGATTGCTCGGCGCTGTCTCGACCGCGAGCCTGGTCGGCTCGAACGCGGCCAGCCGCTCCACGAGCGCGGCAATCTCCTGCTGCCGACGCCGGGAGAAGACATCGAGCGTAAACTTGGGCCTGAAGGCGTCCAGGCCGGGGTTCTGGAAGTGGAAGGCGCCGAGCAGCAGCATCCGGGCACTCGGAGCGCCTGGAAACGGATCAGCGTGATTGGACATAATCCGGCCTCCTTGTCGTTCGGTGCGGCGCCTCCACCTCGAATCGCCTCACGTCCAACGAGTCCCGAGCGACCGCAATGGTGGCACGGCGATTGGTGTCGCGGTCGGTGGCGGTCAGCACCACCTGTGCCTCGCCCGCCGTCTTGACCACTCGCTCCGGGTCGAGCAGGAGCCGTGGAGCGGTGCGCCAGAAGGCGGGCCACTCCGGCTGCAGTCCGGAAGCAGGGAGGTAACCGTAGAAGTTGCCGACGTCGCATTTGAAGCACGACCAGTGCAGCACGTAGAGCGGGGCCCTGCCGGTGCTCGACTCGCGGTCGCGGCGGAGCAGCGGCTCGCCACACTTCCAGCAGCGCCGTTGGCGACCGCTGGCGAACCGGCGCGCGCATTCGGCCCACCGGATCCGCTCGTGCCACCACGCTGCCTCGAGCGAGGCATAGCGGCTCAAGGGCACGATGTTGGGCTCCGTCCAGGCGCTGGCGAGGTCGCAGGCGGGGCAGCGCCAGCGCAGCCAAAGCGGTCCTGCCGGGTCAACGCCCGGCAGCAGCTGGGCAATGAGCCGGCGCTGGCCGCAGCGCGGGCACCAGACGTTGATCTCCTCCGGCTCCTCGGTGCATGTGCCGGCTATCGCCTGGAGCCGCCGCAGGCCGCGGTAGACGAGTCCTTCCGCGGCCCGAGGTGTCACGCCGAGCTCCTGCCCGATCTGCTCGTGGGAACTGCCTGCGACAAACGCGGCAACCAGCGCAGTGCGCTGCTGCTCTGGCAGCGTCCGCAGGAGGCCGCGCAGGTGCTCGGTCGTCTCGATGCCGACCAGGCTGCGCGCGCTAGCCGGATCGGGCACGTCGCGTGGCTGGGGACCCTCTCCCGCACCCAACCAGCCCGGGCGCGGCGGCACGTCAAGCGAGACCTCGGCAAGGCGCGCCCGCTCGCGTCGCAACCACTTCCGGCCGACATTGTGCGCGACGGAGGCGAACCAACTCGGGAACGCCGACGGATTGCGTAGTGCCGGCAGGTCGCGGGCCAGCATCAGCAATGCTTCTTGCATCATGTCCGCGACGTCGAGCTCGTGGGCCGTGTAGGTGCGCGCGATCGTCTCCGCTACTGGCCGGCACAACGTGATCAGGCGCTCCAGCGAGGCGCGGGCGCGCACCGCGTCCTGCTGAGCCAGCGCGTATTGCGCGACCAGGCCCGATACTTCCTGATCCTGAGTGAGCGAGCGCCAGGGCGTGCGTGCTTCGATTCCGACAACAGGATCAGGTGGCGGGCGTGTGTCCTTCGGTGCCAATACGACGCTCCAGTCCAGTATGTTGCATTCCCATAGGCATAATAGGTCCACAATGGGGCAAAATCCCACGCGGAGTCAACCTCTCCCCCAACCCCTCCCCTACGAAGGGAGGGGTTGGGGGAGAGGTTCAGAACCCGTAGCGCCGCCGCAAATACTGCTCCACCGACGGCGGCACCGAGCCAGGGATGATACGGCGCCCCTGCTCTGCAGCTTGCCGTACGAAGGTCGAGCTCAGGTGCATGTATTCGGGTCGGGCGATCAGTAGGACCGATTCCAGCTCCGGCGCCAACTTGGCATTGGCGATGTCCAGGGCGAACTCGGCTTCGAAGTCGGTGACGGAGCGCAGCGCACGCACGATGGCGGCCGCACCGTGCTCGTGGGCGAAATCGGCGGTCAGACCGTCGAACGCTTCCACGCTGACACCGGTAAGGCCGAGCTCGGCAATGGCCGCCTCCAGCATCTCCCGGCGCTCGTCCACGGTGAAGCTGGGGTGCTTCGTCGGGTTGCGACCGATGCCGACGATCACCCGATCGAACAATCGGCGTGCTCGAACGAGAATGTCCAGATGACCGAAGGTGGGCGGATCGAACGTGCCCGGATAGAGCGCCAGATGGCGGTCAGGAGCCACCGGTACCCGGTTCCGACCATTCGGCGCCCGCTGCCAGGCGTTCCTCTTCCTCAAACCAGGCGCTGCAGAGTTTGGCTACTTCCTCGAGATCGAGCTCCGCAGCGGCAACGCAATCCTCCATCTCCTGGGGACTACAGGCGCCGGGGATGGTCGCCGTGATCTGGACGTTTGCCAGGCAGAAGCCAAGCGCCGCTTCGCGTAGCTCCAGTCCCTCCGCCTCGAAGAACTCCTGCATCCGCTCCACGCGTTCCAGCAGATCAACTGGCGCCTCACGGTAGGCAAAGTGGGCGCCGGGCTTGGCGCCCGTCGCCAGGATGCCGGTGGCAAACGGCCCGCCGTTGATGACGCCGACGCCGAGTTCCGCCGCTCTGGGCAGGAGCGCCTCCCCGGCTGACCTGTCCAGCAGGTTGTAGCGATTGTGCGTGACGACCGTCGCAAACTCGCGCGTCTCGAGGGCTTGGATCAGCAGGTCCGGTGGCCCGCCGGAAACGCCGATGTGTTCGACTACTCCCTCCGCCTTCATTCGGCTCAGGGCGGCGAAGGCGCCCTGCCGCGACATAATGCGCTCCAATGAGCTGCGCTCGATGTCGTGGATGTGGACCAGCGTCAACTGGTCCGTTCGTAGCCGTTTCAGACTGCCCTCGAGGCAGCGCATGGTTGCGTCGTAGCCGTAGTCGTAGCCATCGGGTAGGTAGCCTACCTTGGTTGCCACGACAGGCCGCACTGAGCCGCGCATGCTCGACAAATAGCGCCCGATGAGCTCCTCGCTGCGTCCCCGCCCGTACAAGGGCGCCGTGTCCCAATAGTTGACGCCGAGCTCCAGCGCGCGATCGAGCGTTTGAAAGACCTGGTCGTCCGGCACCCCGCCATAGAGCGTCACGCCGGCGCCGCCCCAGCCGATGGCGCCGACTTTGAGTCCCGTGACGCCCAGGGAGCGCTGTTGCACCGTTGCCACCTCCGTTAGCTGTCAGCCATCAGGTATCAGCCATCAGCAGCGCTGGCATGGCGGCGATGATAGCACGCCAGCCAGGTATCAGGTGTCAGCGATCGGCACGAGGCGCTCGGACAGCGTCGCGCTCGATGTAGTGGCACGCCGGCTTATGGTATCTGCAGCTACCTTGCTGACACCTGACACCTGATACCTGACAGCTACCTAAACACGTACAGGACGCCTACCGCGGTGACGCTCCAAAGGGCGATAGTGATGAGGAGTGGACGATCTTGCAGCAGGAGCTCGTCGGGATTGCCACCGCCGTGCGGGCTGTGAATCAAGAAGAGATAACGAAATATGGCGTAGAGAACAAAGGGAATCGTGAGCATCATGGTGTGGTTCGCCGGCACGGTCTCTCCGAAGAAGGTGTAGAGCGAATAAGCCACGACTGTGGAGGAGGTTACCACCGAGATCAGCTCTTCCAGCAATTCTGGGGAGTAGTCGTTCAAGGTGCTGCGGTAGGCGCCGGCGCGCTCGCCCAACACCAGCAACTCGTGCCGGCGCTTCGCCAGAGCGAGGAACAGCGATAATAGCGCCGCGCAGACGAGCAGCCAGGGCGAGATTGAGGCCCGGACGACCGCGGCGCCGGCAGCCGCGCGAATGACAAAGCCGGCCGCGATGGCAAACACGTCCAGCAGCACCAGATGCTTCAGACCAGCCGAGTAGACCAGCATGACCGCTACATAGCCGGCGCCAAAGGCGGCGAACGCCGGCGCCAGCAAGAATGCGCCGAAGAGTGCGGCGCCAGAGAGCGCCACGGCGCTCACGGCCGCCACCCGCGCCGGCAGCTCGCCGGAAGCAATGGGTCGCAGGCGCTTGCGCGGATGGGCGCGGTCGCGCTCCATGTCCGCCAGGTCATTGACCAAATAGACGACACCGCTCAAGACACAGAACACGGCAAAGCCGGCAGCGGCGCGAACGAAACTGTCGGCGTGGAATAGGCGTCCTACACCCACCACGCCTGCGAACAGGACACCGTTCTTGGTCCACTGACGGGGACGCAGCGCGCGGATCAGCGGGACGACCGGCAAGCCAAGGACCGCGCTGGCAGGAGTGTCCACGCCTAACCCTGCTGCCCCGCGGTCACCCGTCGCGTCCTGGGTGCTGAAGGGACGCGAGTACGCAGGATCAACATAATTCGTGAGCCCGTCTGCCGGAACGCTGTCCGCTGCCGGCGCAATCGAAGCCACATACACACGAATAGATCTCTCGGCTCGGCCGCCCACCGGCTCGCCGGAAAGTGTACCGCGCCCCGGTACGCGGCTGGCGCGGGCTACAATCGGCGCGCGTAGGCAAGAGAGGAGTCGCGCTTGAAAATTACCGACGTGCGCGCCACGGTTCTCGTCACTCGCTCCATCGTTGTCCAGGTGTTCACCGACGAGGGACTCGTCGGCATCGGCGAATGCAGCCCTATGCATGCCACGCTGATCTCCACCTTCGTCGACGCGGTGCTGAAACCCCGCGTCTTAGGGCTGGACCCGCGAAACGTCGACGAGGTCTGGACGAGCATGTTCTACGCTCCCTACAAGCTCGGCGTGCAAGGGGCCCACCTGGAGGCAATGTCGGGCATCGACATCGCCTGTTGGGACATCCTGGGCAAAGCGGCAGGGTTGCCCATCTGGCAGTTGCTGGGCGGCCGCTATCGTGAGCGCGTCACCATGTACAAGAGCATCGGAGGCGGCGCTCGGATGTCTCCCCAGGAGATGGCAGCGCAGGTGGAGAAGGCGCTGGCGGAGGGTTATCGCGCCATAAAGATTCGCATGGATTGGGGCGTGGCTCGTCAAGATTGCGATCCGGACAAGGACTTCGCGATGTTCCGCGCTTGCAAGCAGCTTACCGGCGACAGCGTGCCGCTGAGTTTCGATCCCAACAACGGCTATTCGGTGAGCACGGCGATCCGGCAAGGACGGCGTTTCGAGTCGCTCGGCATCTACCACTACGAAGAGCCGGTGGCGCAGTATGACTACGCCGGTATCGCGCAGGTTGCCCAGGCATTGGACGTGCCCGTCGCCGCCGGGGAGCAAGAATACACGCGCTGGCAGTTTCGCGACCTCATCGCCCAAGCACAGGTGGACATCATCCAGCCGGACATCGTGAAATCAGGCGGCATCACCGAGACACGGCGCATCGCGGTTTTAGGCGACATCTACAACAAACACTTCGTCCCCCATCAGACGCAGCCAACCATCGGCACCGCGGCCAACGTGCATCTGATCGCCTCGCTGCTGCATGCCAACCGCCCGCAAGAGTTCACCGGGCGGAATCCGCGACTCGACGGCCTCTTCCGGACCCCGCTGGACCTCAAGGATGGCCAGATCACCGTTCCCACCGGTCCCGGTCTCGGACTGGAGCTGGATGAGGCGGCGCTGCGAGGCATGTCGAGCGACGAGTAGCCCGCTTGCAGCGCCATCCGTGGATGCCGCCTCACCTGCCGCTAAAGCAGCAGGCTAAGATTACAAAGCCCGCTAAAGCGGGCTAGGATACATCAACAGCAGCGAAAACGATGTGATTTGGCAAGAACCCTCTCGAAGAAGGCGCGCCCAGCCCGCTTTAGCGGGCTTTGTAATCTCAGCCGGACCATTTATGGTCCGGTGAAAGACTCAGTCTGTCCACGCCTCCCGAAGCACGCGCCACGTCTCCTCGAGGGACTGCGGGATTAGGCGAGTGCCGCTGACAACCGACATGAAGTTGTTGTCACCGCCCCAGCGTGGCACGACGTGCATGTGCAGATGGTCGGCGATGCCGGCTCCCGCGGTCCGGCCGAGATTCATGCCCACGTTGAAGCCGTCGGGGTGCATCGCCTCACGCAAGACAGCTATGGCGGTGCGCACCATTGCCCAGAGCTCGTCCGCCACCTCCGCCGCCAGGCTGGTAACGTCGGCGATATGCGCGTACGGCACGACCATGAGATGCCCGTTGTTGTAGGGGAAGGTGTTCAGGATGGCGAAGCAACGCTGGCCGCGGGCCACCACGTAGGTAGCGGCGTCGTCCTGGCTCGCGGCGGCGGCACAGAACACGCAGCCGTCGGGTTTCGGACCGGCAATGTACTGCATCCGCCAGG
This sequence comes from uncultured Chloroflexota bacterium, assembly GCA_937967325.1. Taxonomy (GTDB): domain Bacteria; phylum Chloroflexota; class UBA4733; order UBA4733; family UBA4733; genus UBA4733. The sequence continues at coordinate 9,689 of CALBSQ010000001.1, read as the reverse complement.
GCGTGAACTTGACCTCCACCAGCGCACTCAAACGGCAACCAGAGCCCCGGCTTCCACGGCTCGGCACGCGTCGGCGACGATCTTCATCGCCGTCTCCGCTTCACGCTGGGTGATAACCAGAGGCGGGGCGACGCGAATGACATTGCCGTGCATACCGATGGGGGCGATGAGGAGCAGGCCACGCTGGAATGCTGCCTGCACGAACGCTTCGGTTAGCGCAGCGTCCGGCTCCTTCGTCCCTGGCCGTACCAGCTCGATGCCCAACACCAGGCCTTGTCCGCGCACGTCGCCGATCCAGCTATGCGACCGCTGCAGCTCCTTGAAGCTGTCCAGCAAGTAGCTGCCGACCCTGGCTGCGTTCTCCCACAGCCGGTCGCGCAGGATGATCTCGATGTTCACCAGCGCGGTCCGGGCGCAGAAGGCATTGCCGCCGTGCGTACTGGACATCGTGCCCGGGCTCAGGCTGTCCATTATTCGCGATTCGCCCAACAGCGCCGCCACGGGTAGTCCGCTGGAGATGCCCTTGCCCAGACAGAGCAGATTCGGCGTGATGCCGTAGTGCTCGAAGCCGAACAGCCTGCCGGTCCGGCCGAAGGAGGCCTGCACCTCATCGATGATCAGCAGCACCTCGTGGTCGTGACACCAGCGCTCCAGCGACTGCATCCAGCTGACCGGCGGGATGATCGAGCCCGCGCCGCCCTGATACGTCTCCGTAATGACCGCCGCGATGTTGTGCTCGGTCTCGCAATCGATGACTTCCTGGAAATAGTCGAAACAAGAAAGCGAGCAGCCGCCGCCGTGGCACCAGGTGCAGCGATACTCATAGGGAAAGGGTGCGTGGACGATGCCGGGCAGGTACGGTCCGAAGCCCCGATTGCCGGCGCCGCTGCGTTTGCCACCCAGCGACAAGGCGCCCATGGTTCGCCCGTGGAAGGCTCCGTGGAAGGCGACGATCTCCGCCTTGCCGGTGTACTTGCGCGCAACCTTGATGGCCGCCTCAGTCGCCTCCGATCCCGTGGTGAGGATGAACGCCTTGTCCAGATTCGGCGGCGTGATCTCGACGAGCTTCTGGGCCAGCGCGGGCCGGTACGTGTTCAGGAAGTCGTAGGCGTTCACGACCTTGTCGGCCTGGTCGCGCATGGCCGCGACCAGCTCCGGATGGGAGTGGCCGACGTTGGCGACCAGCACCCCGGAAGTGAGGTCCAGGAAGACATTACCGTCGACGTCCTCGACCCACACGCCTTCGGCGCGCTGCCACACGAGCGGGACTTGCTCACTCATGCCACGCGGCTCGTAGCGGCGGGATGCCTCAAGATAGGCTTGGGCCTTGGGCCCGGGCAGGGCGGTCCGGATCGCGGGTTGCATCGTATTCCTCCTCGTCGTGGGCAGATGGTAGCACACCCTCCACGGAGCGCCGGCCAGAGGCGACCCCGAGGCTTGCCATCTGCCCGCGCGCCAGGTACGCTTGCGCCGCGGATGCTGACCGAATTTGCCCAAAAGGAGGCGAGTGTGCTCAAGGGACTGCTGAAGTTTAGTCTGATCGGCTGTGGCTCCTTCGTCGTGTTGATGATCCTGCTGGTGGCCGGGCTGCTGGCCTGGGACTATGTGGATCAAAAGATGGCCGAGCGACAGGAAAGGGCCGAGGCCGGCGGACAGGATGCCGCCGCGCCGGCTGCGACGTCGACGCCTGTCTAGAATCGATGCGGTTCAGTGGATCCGGCGGCACAGGCGGGGGAGGAGATGCCGGAATAGAGGAGAAGAAGCATGGCGGCCACAACCGAGACGCTGCGCAACGTGATCCGTGTGGAAGACGGCGTCGATTTCCGTGGCAATGGCGGCCTGGTAAAGCGGGTGCTCTATCCGGAGACGTGCGGGTGCGAGAACGCCACACTGGCCGTCGTCTACCAGAATCCGGGTGAGGAAGTTCGGATTCACCAGCATCCCGAGGAGGAGTTGTACTACGTGACGGCTGGTCGCGGCTCGATGACGCTCGGCGACGAGGAGTTTCCGCTTGAGCCGGGGATGGGCGTGTACATCCCGAGCAATGTGCCGCATGGCCAGCGCTGCACGGGACACGAGACGCTCAACATTGTCTGTGTCATTGCGCCACCGTTCGCCCGACGCCTGGCTCGGGATCAGGCTGCGATCGCCGCGCGGACGGCGGGCTAGGTCTCACCGGTCGGTAGGCAATTCCTCCTATCAGACTTGCTCGCTGGCGATTCCATACCTACATTGCCAGCGTAGGAGCACCGGTCTTTCAGGCTGCCGTTATGTTTCGGCGTCCGGTTTGGCTTTGCCGTCCCGATGGGAGCCGACTTCGAGAGCGAGGAGAGGCGACCGCGAGAAGGCTTTGGAGTTGTCGACGGCCGTAGCGTACGTGCAACGGATCACGGGGGCGCTGGGAGCTCGGTGCATCGGATACGGGATGTTGAGGGAGTTTCACTACGATGCAAGGAACAATCGGAAGCGGTCGCAGCGGAGCCTGGGCGCGCTTCGTGGCCCGGGCGGGTCTGATGGCAGGCTTGGTAGCCTTGCCATTGGCGCTGGCCCCGGCCGGCGCCGCTCTTGCCCAAGGCGTGTGCAGCACAAACATCACGGGACCCTATCAGGGTACGCTGATCGTCAGTAGCGGCAACACATGTGTGACCTACGCGCACATCACCGGCAGCGTTGTCGTGCAGTCCGGCGCCTCGGTCGACATCGAGTACTCGACCCTGGATGGCGCGGTCGAGAGTACCAGGGCGAACGACCTGACCATCTGCGGCAGCACCCTGGGTAGCCTGTCCGCGATCAAAACGCGGTACAACGAGCAGATCGGCGGCGGCTTGGATACTCCTTGTATTCGGGAGAGCGAAGGCCAAACCGAGCAACGCGGCAACACCATCAAGGGCGGTGTCACGCTCGACGGAAGCTGGGCCTTCTCCGAGTTGGAGAACAACAAGATCGGCGGCGGCGTCACCGTCGAAAACTTCAAGGGCGAGGGCGAGGAGATCGAGGGCAACTGGATCGGTGGCAGCCTGACCTGCGTGAACAATGTGAACGCGCCTGTCAACGATGGCTACGTCAACACGGTCAAGGGCGCTAGAAATGGCCAGTGCTCGGGTATCGACACCGGGCAACCGTGCTAGTTGAGATTGGCTTGCATGCCGAATCTATGGAGTGCCGCATGGGCCGGGCGCAGAACGCCCGGCCCTTTCCTCGTCATGTGGAACGGTCCCGACAGTACTGGTGACCCTAGCGGGTGATTGCTTGACGCAAGGCCGCCGCATGGGGGATAGTCTAGTGAGCATATCCGCGCGGACGGCGTTGGCCTGTGCCCCGAAGGCGGGCACGCCGGGCGCGGAACGGGAGAATGCATGGCTGTACTGGCACTTGAGGACGGCACCCTCTGGGAGGGCGACGGCTTTGGTGCAGTAGCCGAACGCGTCGGTGAAGTGGTTTTCAATACGTCCCTGGCCGGCTACCAGGAAGTCCTCAGCGATCCATCCTATCGTGGCCAGATGGTGGTGATGACGGCCACCCAGATCGGCAACACCGGCGTCAACCTCGAGGACACCGAATCTGGCGGCCCCCAGGTCGAAGCGTTTATCGTCCGTGAGCTCAGCGCGATTCCCTCAAGCTGGCGAAGCTGCCAATCGTTGCACTCGTATCTGGCGGACGCCGGAGTTCCTGGCATCGCCGGGGTAAATACGCGCGCGCTCACCTTGCATCTTCGCACCAACGGTGCGCTGCGTGGCGCCGTCTCCTCGCATCCGGACGCCGACGGTCGCGCGCTTGTCGCGGCTGCTCGGGCCTGGTCGGGCCTGGCTGGTCGTGATCTGGTGCGCGACGTCACATGCGCGGCGCCCTACGCCTGGACCGAGCGCAGTGACACCCAGTGGGGCTTGCCGCAAGGCGTGGCGGGCCGGCGGCCGCGTGTGGCCCTGTACGACTTTGGCGCCAAGCGCAACATCATGCGCCGGCTCAGTGCATTGGGCTGCGATGTCGTCGTGGCGCCGGCGGCGCTGCCGCTCGAAGCGGCGCGTGACCTGGCGCCGGCCGGCTACGTGCTCTCCAACGGTCCAGGCGACCCGGAGGGGCTGCCCTACGCAGTGGAGACAGCGGCAAAAATGCTCGACTCGGGCGTGCCTACCCTCGGAATTTGCCTCGGTCATCAACTCATTGGTCTGGCGTTGCGAGGAAAGACGTTCAAGCTGAAGTTCGGTCACCACGGCGGCAATCAGCCCGTCAAAGAGTTAGAATCCGGTCGGGTGCGCATCACTTCCCAGAATCACAACTACGTTGTCGATCCGACCAGCTTGCCGAGCACGGCCCAGACCACCGAGCACAATCTGAACGACGGGACGCTGGAGGGGATAGCCATGACCGACCGCCCGGTTTGGGCGGTCCAGTACCATCCGGAGGCGTCGCCGGGCCCCCACGACGCCGACGACGTGCTGGCCCGGTTCGTCAAACATCTGCACGAGCATGCCGCGTCGCACTGATATCCGGTCCGTGATGGTGATCGGATCAGGTCCCATCGTGATCGGTCAAGCCTGCGAGTTCGACTATTCGGGTACCCAGGCGGTGAAGGCGCTGCGCGGCGAGGGGCTGCGCGTTGTCTTGATCAACTCCAATCCGGCCACGATCATGACTGACCCCGAGCTGGCCGACGCCACCTACATCGAGCCGTTGACTGCCGGCATCATCGAGCAGGTGATCGCGCGGGAGCGGCCGGATGCCTTGTTGCCGACGGTTGGCGGCCAGACCGCGCTGAACCTGGCCGTGGAGCTCGCCGAGACTGGTGTGCTGGATCGCTATGGCGTGCGGCTGATCGGTGCGCCGCTGGCGGCGATCAAAGCAGCGGAAGACCGGCTCCTCTTCCAGGAGGCTATGGCTCGCGCCGGGTTGGCGATGCCGCGCGGCAGCGAGGCCCATTCGGTGCAAGAGGCGCACGCAATCGCGCGCCGGGTGGGCTTTCCTTTGCTGATCAGACCATCCTTCACCCTCGGCGGCGCCGGCGGCGGCGTCGCCTACGCATGGGAGGAGCTGGATGCTGTGGTCGAGCACGGGCTGCGCGAGAGCCCGGTCCACCAGGTGCTGGTGGAGGAGTCTGTCCTGGGCTGGAAAGAGTTCGAGCTCGAGGTCATGGCCGACGGCGCCGGCGGCTTTGTGGTGGTGTGCTCCATCGAAAACGTCGACCCGATGGGCGTCCACACGGGCGACTCCATCACGGTCGCGCCGGCCCAGACCCTTACCGACAAGGAGTACCAGCGCTTGCGCGACATGGCGCGCCGCGTGATGGCCGAGGTTGGCGTCCAGACCGGTGGCGCTAACGTGCAATTCGCGGTCAATCCCGCGGACGGCCGCACGCTGATCATCGAGATGAACCCCCGCGTCAGCCGCTCCAGCGCGCTGGCTTCCAAAGCCACGGGCTTTCCCATCGCCAAGCTGGCTGCGCTCGTCGCCATCGGCTACTCGCTCGACGAGCTCAAGAACGACATCACCGGGGAGACGGTGGCTGCCTACGAGCCTTCCCTGGATTACGTGGTCGTGAAAGTGCCGCGCTGGGGCTTTGAGAAGTTCCCAGGCGCCGACGTCGGGTTGGGTCCCCAGATGAAGTCCATCGGCGAGGTGATGGCCATCGGGCGGACCTTCAAGGAGGCGCTGCAGAAGGCGGTCCGCTCGCTGGAGGATGGCCGCGACGGCTTGGGCCGACCCGACCCTGCGAAGCCTGGTGCGCAACGCGCCCACGATCGGCCCGGGCCACAGCGACTGTTCGGTCTCTACGCGGCACTGCTCGATGGCCGCTCGGCCGACGAGCTGGCCCGTGTCACCAGTATTGACGTCTGGTTCCTCGATCAAATGGCGCAAATTGCCTCGCTCGAACGCGGTCTGCTCAACCGGCGCGGGCAGGCGCTGGAGGAGGCGTTGCCGGCTGGTCTGCTCTGGAGGGCCAAGTCGTTTGGCTTTTCCGATCAGCAGCTCGCTCGGCTCACCGCTTGCGACGAACAGACCCTGCGTCGCTACCGTGAGCGCCTCGGCGTGCGGCCGACCTACGCCCGTGTCGACACGTGCGCGGCGGAGTTCGCGGCGCAGACGCCCTACCTGTATTCGACGTACGAGCGCCCGGTCGTCCGAATCGATGGCGCGGTGCGGACAAGCGGCGATCTGGCCGAGGAGGCCCCGCCGAGCGGTCGCCGCTCGGTCGTGATTCTGGGCAGCGGACCGAACCGCATCGGACAGGGCATCGAGTTCGACTACTGCTGCTGCCACGCCGCCTTCGCGCTGCGCGACCTGGGCTACGAGACCATTATGGTCAATTGCAATCCGGAGACGGTCAGCACGGACTATGACACCAGTGACCGGCTCTACTTTGAGCCGCTCACGTTGGAGGATGTGCTGGCCATTGTGCAAAGGGAACAGCCGGTCGGCGTGCTGTTGCAGTTCGGCGGCCAGACACCCCTGAAGCTGGCCCGCGCCCTGCAAGATGCCGGCGTTCCCATCTGGGGCACGTCTTACGACGCCATCGACCTGGCGGAGGACCGCGAGCGCTTCGGCCGTCTCCTGGACCAGCTTGACATTCCCCAGGCGGAGCACGGCTTCGCCTACAGCCTGGACGAGGCTCGCGCTGTAGCTGGTCGCATCGGCTATCCGTTGCTGGTGCGTCCGTCCTACGTCCTGGGTGGCCGCGCTATGGCCATCGTCTACGACGAGGCGGCGCTGGCGATGTTTGTGGCCGAGGCGGCCGCGGCCGCTGAGGGGCGCGCGGTGCTGCTGGACCGCTACCTGGAGGACGCCGTCGAGCTGGACGTGGACGCGGTCGGCGACGGCCGGGGTGTGGTGATCGGCGGCCTCATGGAGCACATCGAGGAGGCGGGGGTCCACTCCGGCGACTCCGCCTGCGTCTTGCCGCCCTACAAGGTCGCCGCCCACCACCTGGCGCGATTGCGCGATTACACGGTCAGGCTGGGCATGGCGCTCGGCATCCGCGGCCTGCTGAATGTGCAGTTCGCCATTCAGGGCGACACCGTATACGTCCTCGAGGTCAACCCACGCGCGAGCCGTACGGTCCCCTTCGTCAGTAAAGCGACCGGTGTTCCCCTGGCCAAAGTGGCGGCGCGCGTCATGGCCGGCCAGTCGCTGGACGAAGCTGGCCTGCCACGCGAGCCGGCGGTGCATGGCGTCTTCGTCAAGGAAGCGGTCCTTCCCTTCAGGAAGCTGCCCGGCAGCGACGCTCGGCTGGGGCCGGAGATGCACTCTACCGGCGAGGTCATGGGCTTCGCGACCGATCTCGGCCTCGCCTACGCCAAGGCCGCGCTGGGCGCGGGTGAGGGTCTGCCGGACACGGGCACGGCGCTGCTTTCGGTCAACGACAACGATAAGCGCTACGTGGTGGCGCTGGCACGCAAGCTGAACGACCTGGGCTTCCAATTGATCGCCACGCACGGCACGGCCGCCAAGCTGGCGGACGCGGGCCTGGAGGTGCGCTCGATCAACAAAGTGGCGGAGGGGTCGCCGCACGTCGTGGACGTATTGCAGGCCGATCAGGCGCAGCTGGTCATAAACACGCCGATTGGCTCGATGGCATTCGAGGATGGCGCGGCGATCCGCCTGACCGCGCTACGTCGACGGGTGCCGCTGGTCACGACGATGTCGGCCGCCAACGCCGCCGCCGACGCCATCAAGGCGATGCGCGATCAGGCCCTCGAGGTACGAAGCCTGCAGGAGCACTACCGGCTGAATAGCAAGGAGGCGCTGCCGCTCGCCGCTGAGACACCCGGCCTCGTTGGCGGTCAAATCAGGGCGTGACCAGCCCGGCATTCGATCCCGTCAGGCGCGGGGCGCGACGACCTCGGCGGACTCCTCGATGAAGGCGGCGTGCAGGGCGCGGGCGGCGCGCTCCACCTCTTGCTGGTCGATCAGGCACGTGATGCGGATGTCGGAGGTGGTGATCATCTGGATGTTAATGCCGGCGCCGCTGAGCGTGCCGAACATGCGGGCCGCGTAGCCCGGGTGGCTCTGGATACCGGTGCCGACGATGGACACCTTTCCGTAGCCGCCGGCGCTGCTGATCACGCGTGCGCCGATCGCGGCGCGCACCGGCTCCAAGAGCGCTTGCGATTGGGCGACGTTTTCCTCGGCGACCGTGAAGGACATATCGGTGACGCCCTGGTGGGAGACGTTCTGGACGATGATGTCGACGTTGATGCCGGCGTCCGCCAGCGGTTGGAAGATACGATGGGCGACCCCAGGGCGGTCGGGCACGCCGACGACGGTGATCTTGGCGACGTGCGCCTCGTTAGCGATGCCGCGCACGCGGTTGTACTGCTCCATGCCGTCCTCCTCGGACCGAATGATGGTGCCGGGGCCGTCGTGGAAGCTGGACCGAACGACCAACGGCATACCGTACACCTGCCCGAGCTCCACCGCCCGCGGGTGCAACACTTGCGCGCCGAGCGTAGCAAGCTCCAGGATCTCTTCGTGGCTGATGACGTCCAGCTTCTTCGCTGCCCCCACCACGCGCGGATCGGCGGTGAAGATGCCGTCGACATCCTTATAGAATTCGCACACGGATGCCTGGAGCGCCACGGCGACGGCAACGGCTGTGGGGTCGGAGCCGCCACGCCCGATGGTCGTCACTTCCCCGTCCTCAGTCAGCCCCTGAAAACCGGTAATGATGCAGATGCGTCCGTGCTCCAACTCCCGCAGCACGCGATCGGGCTTGATCGCGGTGATGAGGGCGCGACGGTGCTGGGCGTTTGTGTGGATGCCGGCGTGGCTCGCGGTGAGCGACACGGCCGGAAGGCCCAAGGTATGTAGCGCCATCGAGAGCAGCGTCGCCGAGACGGTCTCTCCGGTGGACATCAGCAGGTCCAGCTCGCGTGGATCGGGGTTGGGGGTGATCTGACGCGCCAGCGCGATCAGCTCATCAGTGGTATCGCCCATGGCGGAGACGACCACGGCGAGCTGGTTCCCGGCCTCAAAGGTGCGAGCGACTCGCCGCGCCACGTTGAGGATGCGCTCGGCAGTCGCCACCGAGCTGCCGCCGTACTTCTGGACGATCAGCGCCATGGCTCCCCTTCGACGGCCAGAGTATAACAGGACATAAGGGGCAATCCCGGTGGACCAGTTGCCGCTCAGCCCGGCGGCGCCGTGTTACGATGTCCCTTCGATGATTCACATTGATGTCGTGACCTTGTTCCCGGAGATGTTTGCCGGACCATTCGAACACAGCATGGTGGGGCGGGCGCGGCGGGCTGGGCTGGTGGAGATTGCCGTTCATCAGTTGCGCGACTGGGCCGCCGATCGCCACAAGACGGTAGACGACTACGCCTACGGCGGTGGCAAGGGTATGCTCCTCAAACCAGAGCCGGTATTCGCCGCCGTCGAATCGCTGCGCCGCCCCGGTCAGCCGGTGATCTTGATGGACGCGGCCGGCGAGCCGTTCAACCAGCGCCTCGCTGCGGACCTCGCCCGCGTCGAAGCGGTCCTCCTGCTCTGTGGTCACTACGAAGGTATCGACGAGCGCGTCCGCGAGCACCTGGTCGACCGCGAGCATTCTATTGGCGACTATGTCCTTACCGGTGGCGAGCTGCCGGCAATGGTCGTGATCGACGCCGTCACCCGCCTTGTCCCCGGCGTGCTTGCGGAGGGGTCCGCCGAGGACGAATCCTTTGCGAGGGCAGGCGACCGGGGGGCAGGGGGGC